>JAMWDF010000040.1 GCA_023818865.1 Candidatus Omnitrophota bacterium | reverse complement strand
GTAAGAAGGTAGCGGTATTTTTAGCCGACCCAAAGGGATAACGCCATCTTTTTCCTGGGATTCTCCTCTTTTAATTTCAACAACCTCGCCTGGGCTTAACACCATTCTAACCCGCTGAACATATCTTCTGGTGGCTCCAAAGCGAAAACTGTACTCTCCAGAAGCGTTAGTGGAGACATTACCGCCAATAAAGGCGCTGCGTTCAGTGGGGAAAGGTGGGTAAAACAAACCTTGCTTTTCCAAGGATTGCAGGAAATCTTTAATGACCACCCCGGCTTGGAGAGTAGCCGTTTTTTCTTTAGGATTGATAGAAACAATCCGGTTGAACCTCTCCAGGGAAATAATAGCTCCCTCCCGACCAACCCGACCCCCGACTGTGCCGGTCCCTCCGCCAGAAACAGTCAACGGTAATTTCTTCCGAACACACTCGCCTACCACCTGGAGGATTTCCTCTTCGTTTTCTGGGATATAAAGAGTTTCTGCCTGGGAATCCCGGAAGTTGGAAGCATCCTCCAGATAGGAAAGAATTTCTTGTCGCCCGTGCTTAACAATCATGAATTTTCTTCTGGAGGTAAAGGTTGACCGGTCTTATCCAACAACCACCGTGGTCTCTTGATGAAAGAACCTGTTTTGAACCGCTGCTGGATCACCCCACGTTTTTCCAGATAATTAAAGCAACTGCGCATACAGCCCCGGGAGCAGCCAATACCCAGTCCGCCCTGGCCCCAGAACTGGATGTAGTAGTGACCCTCAATGATGTAGCCTGAAGGGAATTCCGCACTTTTTCGCCAGCGGCCGGTTGACATTGGCCAGCAGAACTTATAGGCGCATTCTTCGCTGATCTTTTGAGCCATAACATCAAAACTGTACCCCGGCAACGCTTTGGGAATAAAAGGAGAGACCCTAGGGTCACCGCCGTGATACATGAGGGTGCACTTACCGAAATCAATATCCGCCCACCGATAAGTTTTGTTCTCAATTTTAATCTCAATGTATTTACCTTCCTTGAAGTGAGGAATAGCCCCAAGACAGCCTCTGACGCAAGCCATATCCAGTTTGCAGATAGAGTTTGGCTCCACCAGCGGGTCAGGTTCCAATTCCAAATCAGTAAGGATGGCGGCCAGCCGTTGCCTTGGCCCAAACTTCTTGGTCAAAAACACCTTAGACCAGCCGATTTCTCCAACACCAGCCGCGACTCCGGCGATTCGGATGGCTAAGTTCACCTCTGGCGTTGGCTGCCCAGGCCGGAGTGGCTTTGCGTCCGGTGGGTCTTTCTCATTGGTTATACCTGAATAAAGCGGGCAGGCTTCGTACCCGAAGTTCTCAATGTAACAGGCAGTTTCATATAAAGGCAACTGAAGAAAATAGGTATTGAGCAGTCCGGAGTAATCAAAATAGGCATAGTTGGGCCAGTAGGTTCCTTCTTCAACTCCCCGCCAGCCACCACGGACAATCCTCCGGCCAACAACAATCACTGACCGAACTTCAGGAAAGATGCTGGCTGGATGCATTCTCTTGGGTGCATTTTCAAACCGTTCAATGTTGGCTACCCCAAAAAGATCCAGGCCTCGGGAAAGAGCAAACTCCTTAATCTGTTTTTTCGTTGGTTTCACCTTTTTCCCCTTCTTATAGTTTGAAAAGGTCAACGGTTCTTTCTACTACCCAGGGTTGCCTTAGTCGGAAAGGTAACATAAAAGTTTTCACTCGGCCTGATTTTTCCAAGTTGTCCAGACAACTTCGGCCGCAGACTGCGGCCAGCCGATCTGGTTCGCCAGCTGGATGGTAAGGGTTCGCCGTCGCCCCATTCTTGCATTCAGAACAGATGTGGTAGTTAATCTCAGCCACAACCATGCTCTTTCTCCAGATTGTGATTTTCTTCTCTCCTTTGATGGCGCCTAAAGGACAAAAAATTTGACATTTTTCTGGACCAGGGCAGATATTCCCCTTGGGTATTGGATTTGGTTTCAGTTTGGCGTCAGTCAGAATCATTTGAAATCTCTGTCTGGGGCCAAACTCCCGGGTCAAGAAAAAACCGCAGTAGCCAATCTCCCCCAAGCCTGCCCGAATAGCGGCATCTTCAAAGTCAAGCATTACATTGGGCGGAGGAAGACCCGGTTTTACCCTGACACCCATCGGCGGAACCTCTGGCGGCAGATTAGGTAAGGGCACAGCCTCCCAGCCATTATCCTCTAAGAACTCAGCCACTTGAAAGGTGGTCAGTGCCAGAAACCGATCAGCCAGCCAGTGCTGACCGAAGGCAGAGTAATTATAAAAATTGGTTCCTTCTTCCACTCCGCGGAATGTCCCTCGGGTAATCCGGCGACCGATAATAATGACTGACCTGGTCTCAGGATAGATGACTCTTGGCTGTTTCTCCTGGGGGAGTTCTTCAAATCTCTCCACTGAGGCTATCCCCACTAAATCAGCCCCAGCCTCCGCGGCGAATGTCTTCAATTTCAGGCTATTCATTCCTTCCTCCTAAGGTTTTGAATGGTGGTGAAAAGGAAAGCCTTGCTGCCTGGAAATTTATCTCTGGCTAAGCCACTTCACGCAATTAAGTAATAATTTCAATGCCTCACCCTCAGGTATCTGTTCCAGATTGCGCGGGCCAAGGCTAATATTGGGGGCAAGAAGGATGACCCGGCCTTTGCCAAAATTGCCAGCCACCAAGGCGGCTGCTTGGTCCTCTTTTTTTCTCAACACCACCTGGCCCTTTTCTCCACTTCCCAACTCCGGCATGTCAAAAAGTACTTTAATTTCTCTCTGGATACCGGAAGCCAAGGGATGAGAATGGTCAGCGACTTGGAGGAAAACATATCTAATGGTCATCGGGCCAACGCCCTGGGCGAAAGAATCAAGGTAAGTGTCTCCTTTGCCTTTTCCCTGGCCGATCTCTGGAAAAGGGGGCTGGTTTGACCAGACTCTTCGCCACCCCACCGCTTCGTTGATCAGCATCAATCCCAGACCATTTTCTACCCAAGAGCGGAGCCGGCTTCGCAGTTGTTCTTCCGGCTCATGAAATCCGTAAACGCAAGGGATAATAAGCACTTTAAGATTTTTCAAAGATTGTTCATCCAGCCTGGAGATGTAGCCGGCCTGGCCTTCGTACCCATTTTCTTCCAAGGCCAGTTTAATGCCCTCATACCCCAGAATGGCTTTAGTTTTGTCGGGGCTTGGCCGAAAATAGATGCCGATTTCTTTCGCTCCGGAAGGTTCCCCTTCAGCCAAAAGCATCAGACCTGACAGGCTAATTAGAAGAAAGATCCTTCTGGCCTTCACTCTCTTCTCCTGCTTTCTGTCGGTTAAAAACTTCTGGCAAGAAGCGAAAAACGGAATCTTTCCCGGCGGACAGGAAGAATAACAGTTTTTCTTCTGGTTTCCCTTCTTTGGCTTGGTTGCTCCCGGAGACGCTGAAGAAGTATTTCGGCGGCTTCTTGACCAATTTCTTGAGCCGGTTGATGGAAAAAGGTGATGGCGTACCGACCTGGAGCCAGAAGCGGGGGACGGTCAAAAGCCATGATTTTCGGCCAGCGTCTTCCTTTGTATCTTTTGTTCAGGGTCAAGACTAAATCCATCGTTGTGCTTTCATTAGCTGAAACAAAACCTTCCACCTGCTCTTTCAAAATAGCCAGAAGTTTCTCTTGATACTCAGGGGAAGACCTTTCCAGAATATAGTTTTCCTCCACAGCTTGGCCATGCTCCAGCAAGGCTTCCCGATAGCCAGTCAACCGTTCACTACTGTTAGAAGAAGAAAGGTACTGGCAGAGGAAAGCAATCCTTCGGCAGCCAGATTCTAACAAACAAGAGGTTGCTTCCCGGCTGGCGGAGATGTTATCTGTTTTCACCAGATCAGCCTTCAATCCAGCGAGAGAAGTGGCGGCTAAAACAAACGGCACTTTTCGTTTGACTAACCACTTGCGGTAGGGACCCGGAGTAGAATTATGACCAGGACAGGCTAGTACCCCAGCCACCCCTCTTTCGGCAAACATTTCTAAGTAGGACATTTCTTTCTCCGGTTGCCCATCGTAGTTTCCCAGAAGAGCATGATAGCCGTGCTTCCGGAAGTAACCTTCGGCTCCCTTGATAATTCCGGCATAAACTGAGACTGTCACCGAAGGAACCAGAATGCCAATAGCGTGATTCAGTCTTCGCAGATGATAAATCTTGCTTCGGAAATCAGCTGAAGTTTTATCGTCTGGATTGGTAACAAAAGTTCCTCTGCCTGGCACCCGGATCAAGAATCCATCCCTGGTCAAAATAGCTAAGGCTTTACGCAAAGTCTCCCGACTGGTACCAAATTGTTTAGCCAACTCTGGTTCTGGGGTAAGTTTGCTGCCGACTTTCAGGTGGCCTGAGACAATTTCCTCACGCAGTTTTTTCTCAATGTTTAGGTAAACGGGCCCAGGGCTAATTTCCATAAACATATTTTCATTCACCGTCGCCAAAATGTCAAGTTTTCTTCCCGGCTTGATGGCTTAGAAAACCTGACCTGCTTAAAAGTATTGTTTCCGGCAGAATCCATTACAATATCTAGTTAGCCTGGGCAATGGAAGTGGTTATCTCTTTTTGGTCCAGTCTTCCAGGTAACTCCGGACGATATCCTTAGCCCCCAAGGCGAAAGCCAACGCCAAACCAAAGCAGAATGAAGCCAGAATCACAATGAAAACATTCCCGATAAATTCAGCCGCAATCCCAATCTCTTGAAGGGCAACGACAATGCCGAAGGTGGTAATGGTTCCTCGAGTAAGTTTTCCCAAAAAGACGGCTTTTTCCATCCCGGCATTAGCCGCAGATGTCCGGACAATTTCGCCCAGGAGATTGCCCAAGAACATGGCAAAGACAAATACCAGTAAACCCAGAATGAATTTAGGAATGAAACTCAACAAGGAATCAATCACGGTCGCGGGGATTTCAATACCGGCAAAATTGATAGCAATGAAGACCACTACCAGCATTAACAGCCAGTAAACACCAGTGGCCAAAAGTTCTGAAGGCGAACTGGTCACATTGCCCTTATCCAGGACAGTCTTCAGTCCAGAATCTTCCACCAGATTGTCCAGTTTCAGCAGGCGAAAAAACTTAATCAACAATACCCGGACCAGCCTGGCGATGATCCAGCCAAACAGGAAAATGAGCAAGGCACCGATCACCCGGGCTAAACCCGACCAGAATCTCTCTCCCAATTCTCTTAAAGGCTGAAAAATCCTTTCTCTGACCATATTCCCCCTCCGTTTTACTTAGACCTTTTCCTTCAAGATGGTATGTTTTCTCCCTTCGTTGAAAGGCTGGAAGACCCGGCCGCCACCCTCAAAAAATTTGCTGAAAAACTCAAGGTATTGCAGCCGGCTGGAATGGACGTAGCTACCCAAGAGGTTAATAGCCAGATTAGCCAGGTGTCCGGTTAGAAAAATCACTCCGGCCAGGAGAAAGCCAACATAAGGGACTCCCCGGGCAAGAAAAACTATCTCGTTTACTGCGAGAGCCAAAAGTCCGGTAGTCAATCCCAGGCCAAAAAGTCGGCAATAACTTAAAGGGTCACCCAGTAGGTTACCGGCAATCACATTGTAAGGAGCGTAAAAAGCCCAGAAAAGTTTGAGCATAAATTCTTTTTGTTCAGCCGCCTTAAGAAGAGCCAGCCCCAGGAAACAAAGACCCAGTCCAACTACCAGAAAGATGACGACCGGTGCGCCCCATTTAAAAAGAAACAAAGCTAACCCAGCGGCTGGCACTAACAACTGAATAAGTAAAAGCAAGCTGGCTTCCCCCAAACTTCTAAGGGAATGATGAGATTTCCAGAGATTAATTAATAGCCCCCAGACAATTTGGATGTAACCTAACGCTAAAGCGATTCCCAGGAAAAGAAAGGTTTCTTTACTTCCGCCAAGGGGATTGAGCAAGACCAGTTTTTTCAAGAAATTGCCTATCAGGGAGGAAGCCGGAAGGCGAACGAGCAAATCCCCGAACCACCCGCCAGTAACAGTCCCCAGTCCAGTAGTAACCAATCCGGAAATAAAGAAAAGATGAAAAAACTTGCGGAGGGAAGGTTGGTACCGGAAACGCCGGGCGAGGAAGAAAGATAAAGCGGCTAAAACAAGACCATACGCGGCATCAGTTAAACAGTAAGCGAAACAAAGAGCAAAAAAGAAGGAAAGTGGACCAGTGGGGTCTATCCCGCCATAAGCTGGCCGGCCATAAAGGTCTGTCACCACTTCAAAGGGTGTAATTAAAGGCGGATTGGCTAACTTGACCGGCGGCTTTTCTTCAGGAAGAGGTAGCCTAGTAACCAGGCAATGCTCCGGGAGGAATTTACTTGCCAGTCGCTCAAAATCTTTTAAAGCAGACTCTGGAACCCAGCCAGCCATTCCCTGGACAAACTTAGAACGCCCTATAAGGCTAACTCCTTGGTTGGTAATATCCTGGCTTCGGTACCAATCAGTGAGAACCAATACCTTCTCTCGCCAAGAGGCTAACTTTTCTCTTTCAGTAAGCAGGTGTTCCTTTTCTTTTCTCACCTGGTTTAAGAGAAACTGTACCCGTTTCCGGATGAGGTTTGGCCGGCGATGGTACCGGGTTACAGAAAGCGGGGAGGCGCCGAGAGAAATTAGTTGTCTTTCTTTCGTCTCAATTTCCTGGGTAGGGAGAATGACCGCAATCACTACCTTCTTCCGGCTTCGCTGGAGAACCTCAAACACCACTTCAATTTTTTCTGCCAGTGTTTCTAACTTGTCCTCAGGTAAGGTATAGAAACGGCCAGCAAAGCCTTTCAGGTTGAGTAACTCCGCCGGGGGGAGATCTAATTTCTCTATAACTTGGAGTTCCTGATCCATTTCCATTAGTTTCTTTTCTCGCCGGGTAAGAAGTTCTTCTTTCTGCCGGAACTGGTCCGCCAGCCGGGCAATGACTTCCAGAGGGGTTTCTTTCACCACCCTTTCTTCTTCTTCCCGGGTGAGAACTACCTTGCCACTCCCATTTTCTCCGATAACTTTCCGGATAGTCTCCAATTTCTCCAGGCTTGCTCCAGATTCTCCCGTTCGGGCTTGCCCTAAAGAAAAACCTAATTCAGCCGGCAATTCTTCAATCTCCACCAGAGAAGCTTTTTGCAACTCTCGCAGAAGAGTTTCTGCCTGCCCTGTCCAGAAAAGGTAAAAACGCCGCATCGGTTCAACCATCTATTCTTCCCGGTTGATTCTCACATATTCTTCCGTCAGATCACAGCCCCAGGCGACAGCTTCACTCTGGCCGCGAGCCAGGTCAATCGCAATGAGAATTTCCTTCCTGGCTAATCGTCGCTTGATTTCCTGATCAGAAAAAGGTAATGGTTTTCCGCGGTAAACTTCTATCCCACAAAGGGTAATACTTACCCGGTTCTGGTCAAGCCGAACATTGGTTGCCCCGAGTGAAGAAAGGATTCTGCCCCAATTTGGCCAGCCGCCAGCTAAGGCACTTTTTACCAGATTTGAACCGGCGACCTGTTTGGCAGCTTTTCTGGCATCGGCTCTTGACCAGGCGCCACTGACTCTTACTTCCACTGCTTTAGTTGCCCCTTCACCGTCAAAGGCGATCTCCCTGGCTAACTGAACACAAATTTTCTTCAAGCAATGGCAGAAGTTTTCATACTCATCAGTCCCAAGATGAATGGTGGAGTTTTTAGCCAGTCCGTTGGCCAGGAGCAACACAGTGTCGTTGGTGCTCCGGTCATTATCCACTGTAATCATGTTAAAGGAATCTTCCACTGCCTGTTTCAATGCTTGGCTGAGGGCTTTTTTCTCCACTACGGCATCCGTGGTGAGAAAACAAAGCATGGTGGCCATCAAGGGATTGATCATTCCGGCTCCTTTGGCCATTCCGCCGATGCCCACTTGTTTTTTTCTTCCAGTAAGACCAGTGTCTATTTGAGCCTCTTTGGGATGGGTATCGGTGGTCATAATCGCCTCAGCCGATTCCCGGTGGCCACTGACTGACAATCTTTTCTTAAGTTCAGGTAAAGCAGAGAGAATTTTCGCCAAAGGTAATGGACGGCCGATGATACCAGTTGAAGCCAGAAGAATAGCTGAGGAGGGCAAAGAAAAAAACTGGCCAGTCCTTTCTGCCAGTTGCTGGGTCAGTAACCAGTTTTCCGGACCATTACAGGCATTGGCGTTACCACTATTAACCAGCACAGCTCTCACTGAGTTATGGAGATGCTTTCTTGACCAGATGACGCTGAAGGACTGAAACTGGTTGGTAGTAAAGCATCCTGCGGCGACACAATCTTCCTGGGAAAGAATTAGGGCCAGGTCCTTCTTTCCCTCTTCTTTGACACCACTGGCCAGACCGCCAGCCAAAAAACCTTCAGGATAGGTTACGCCAGCTACTTGCATGGTTTTGCCTTCTTGCCGGGTAACAGCAGTTTGATAAGAGCGAGGTCTTGGGGATGGGTGACCTTAATGTTTTTTTCTTCTCCCGGGATGATACTCACTGGAACAGAAAGTTGTTCCACGAGAAAAGCGTCATCCTGGCCAAACCAGTTTCTCTGGAAGGCCAGACGATATGCCTTTTCCAAAATTTGGCGAATAAATCCCTGCGGGGTTTGGACTGCCACCAGTTTTTCCCGGTCAAGAGTCATCTTTACCCTGGAGCCTTCAACCTGTTTGACTGTGTCTGTAATCGGCAAGGCCGGGATGCAAGCTCCGTATTTTCTTGTCCCCTTAATAACCCGATGGATCAACTCTTTACTCACTAGTGGCCTGGCAACATCATGAATTAGAACAATCTCGCACTCAGAAGAAAGTTGCTGAATACCTTTCCAGACAGACTGGTGTCTCTCCTTTCCCCCAGCCACAACTTTCTTTACTCGTTTCCAAGAGGTAGTCCATTTTCTCCCTGCTTTCACCCAGCGCCGGGGCAACACCAGGACTATCTCCCGGACAGCTGGTATTTGGCTAAAACTTCTCAAGGAGAAAAGAAAAAGTCTCTGGCCATTAACAGAAACAATGGCTTTGGGAATATTTTGCCCGAGTCTTCTTCCCTTCCCTCCTCCGACCAGGACTACCCCGACCATTTTCTTTAGCTAGCTGGATAATCCGATTTTAGAGACTGAAGAACATTCCCAGGCGGTATTTTCACCTGGTTTCCGTTTTTAGTTTAGCAAAGATGATCCGGCCGGTGGTCGTCTGAATAGCGCTATCAATGACAATATCAATAATCTTGCCGATATGAAGAGCTCCGTTTTCTACCACCACCATGGTGCCGTCTTCCAGATAACCGACGCCCTGGCCTGATTCTTTTCCCTCTTTCACAATTTTCAGACTGATTTCTTCCCCGCTCATCAGTCTTGGTCTCATCAAGGTAGCCAGACTATTTAAGTTCAACACCCGGATGTTTTGAACCTCAGCCACTTTCATCAAATTGAAATCGTTGGTTAGAATTGCTGCTTTTAGCTGGGAGGCCATCTTCACTAGTTTAGAGTCCACCGCTTCTATGTCTGGAAACTCCATGTCGTAGATTTTTACATCCAGCCGGTCATCTTTGCGTAATCGATTCAAGACATCCAACCCTCGTCGGCCCCGCTGTCTTTTCAGCTCACTGGAACAGTCTGAAAGACCATGAAGTTCCCGGATGATAAACCGGGGTATGACAATCGTATAGTCCAGAAAACCGCTTAGAGCTAGTTCGTACACCCGGCCATCAATCAACACACTGGTATCCACAATCAAAAGTTTTTGTTCTGGTCCCTTGCTTCCATGGAGAAAGGGAAGAACAAAACCAAGTTCTTCCACCCCCTTGATGGCATACATGATGCCGAGATAGGAAAAAGCAAAGTACAGGGCAAAACGAAGGATATTGCCCTGCATCGGGTCTTCCATCGGAACTAAAAGAAGGAAATTGGCCAGAAGAATAGCTGTGACTAATCCGATAATCAGTCCACCGATGGCCAGGACCATTTTCTTAACCGGAACCCGGACCATCAGAATTTCCAGACCAATGATTACTAAGGAGCCAAACAGTCCGATCAGGACACCAAGCAGCCTAACCTCTGGCGAAAGATAGTAACCGGTTAGAGTACTCAGCAGAATAAAAAATCCCCGGATTATATGAACAGCCATTGTTCCTCCTTTCCCCGGCTCTCAGCCTAACAAGAACCTTCTCCATCTACTCTATTAGAAGTATAACCCCAATTCGGCAAAATTTCAAGTTGTCTGGAGGGATAGTTCAATGGCTTCTTTCAACCACCGAACCGGAAAGACCTTAAGGTCAGGGAGGGAAGGGATATCCCGGCGGTTCCCATAGGGGATGATCGCGTTTTGGAAACCGAATCTGGTAGCTTCTTTCAACCTCGGGGAAATCTGACTGATCGCTCTAACCTCTCCGGTCAAAGCAATTTCACCCATTGCCACACACCTTTTAGGGAGAGGCTGCTCTTTCAAGGAGGAAATACACGCCAGGGCCAAAGCTAGGTCATAGCCAGTTTCTTCTACCCTTAAACCACCGCCAACATTGACATAGACATCATAGGTTCCCAGATTGTAATGCAGTTTTTTGTCCAAAACAGCCAGGATCATGGCTACCCGGTTGTAATCCAGTCCGGTGACCGAGCGTTTAGGAACACCGTAATAGGTGGGTGTGGTTAGAGACTGAATTTCCACCAGGAGGGTGCGGCTACCTTCCTGAGCTGGAAAGATGATGGCTCCAGGCAGCATTTCCTGAAAGTCAGGGAGAAAAATGCCGCTGGCTTCCGGAATTTCCCGAAGGCCGTTTTCTTCCATAGAAAAAACGCCTATTTCCGAAGTGGCCCCAAAACGGTTTTTTAACGAACGGAGAATTCGGAGCTGAGAACGGTTCTCTCCCTCAAAGGAAAGGACTACATCCACCATGTGCTCCAGAAGTTTCGGTCCAGCGATGGCTCCTTCCTTGGTGATATGGCCTACCAAGAAGATAGACACACCGGTTTGTTTGGCCAAGGCCATAAAATAACCAGTGTTTTCCCGGACCTGGGTGACTGAACCAGGGGTAGTAGGAATCTCCGGGTCATAGATGGTCTGAATGGAGTCAATGACCATTACTGCTGGGTTCAACCGGGTAAAGGCATCTTTTACCACCGGTAACTCACTGCTAGTCAGAAGATAAAGATGAGGAGAAAAAATGCCCATTCTTTTGGCGCGAATTTTTACCTGAGTTAAGGATTCTTCAGCGCTGACATAAAGCACCTTCCTCTTCTCCCCAGCCAGATGACCAACGATAGAAAGTAAAAGAGTGGATTTACCAATTCCCGGTTCTCCGGCTAGAAGGACAAGGCTGCCCGCGACCAGTCCCCCACCTAACACTCGGTCACATTCTGCTACCACGGTACTTACCCGGTCGTGTTCCTCCAGGGTGACTTCGTCCAGAGAACAAGGATGAACTTCCGGTACCCGCTGACTACTCTGGGGTCTCTTCACCTCTTCAGTTAAGGTATTCCAGGAGCCGCAGTTGGGACACTTACCCAGCCAGCGGACCGATTGGTAACCGCATTCGGTACAGGAGTAAAAAATTTTTTCTTTTCCCTTCATCGGGATTTCTCGGTTCTGGTACCTCGCCACCAGAGACCATATTCCCTGAGACCCCGAGAGATTTTTTCCATATTGTTCAGGATGGTCAACATCGTCTCAGAGGTGTCTTTGTCAGACAACAATCTGGGGAGAATCCCTGAACCGCTTCTGATTTCAGAGAGTAACTGGCTGGCTTGTTTTGAGGTTTCGGTGATGGCTTCAGCGGTTCTCTTCAGTTCAAAGGAAATTTCATTGAAGTGTTCTGCTCCTTTCTTAATTTCTGCGGTAGTCTCCTGAAGCAGTTCCACCTCTGTCTTAATCTCGTCCACCAAAGTTTCTTCCTTCATAAGTCTGGCCAGCAGGCCCCGGGAAGATAGGTCATTCAATAGCTGCCTGGTTTGCTCAGCGGTTTGCTGGAAAGAATTGGCGGTGCTGGCGAGTTTATCTGAGAGGTTTTTAACCGCGGTGTTACTGGTAGAAGTGAGTTCTTCTATCCGGGTAAGCACTCCTTCCACGTGGGGTTGGGTCTGATTGAGAAACTTCCCTATCTGCTGACTGGTAGTTTCTAGAGAAGCGCTCAGATTACCGGCCTGCTGGAGGAAAGTGTTGGCTTGGGAAACGGTACTTTCCGCGCTGGTTAAGATGCGCTTAAATTGGGTGAACATCTCTTTATCACTAGTAACCTGGCGCAATCCTGCCATGAACTCATCTGTATTTTGCAGGATATTTTTCACTGTTTTTTGAACATCTTTATCTTGGACTATCCGGCTCATGCCGACCACGACTTGGTTAAGATTCCTGACCAGGTCTTCTCCCATATTTACAAGCCGGTCCAGATCAACCGGGTCAATTCCTCTCAATGTTTCTCCAGGGGCCGCAAACTCTTTTTCCTGGCAAGGGGAAATTTCCACATACTTTTCTCCAATGATTCCCAGGGTTCGAATAGTAATTACACTATGCCGACCAACTCGGACATCCGGCCTCATTTTCATAACCAGGATAATCATCGGAGCACCATCGTAATTCATTTCAATCCGCTTTACTTCCCCCACCCGCACCCCACTTACTCTTACTGGGGCTCCTTCTTCCAGCCCACCAACGTAACTGAAGGCTACCTTAAGTTCGTAACCTCGGCCCCTCATACTAGCTCTTCCGGTGAAGATGATAAATAAGATAAAAGCTGCCAAACCGGCAAGGACAAACACCCCCACCTTGAATTCAATGGTTGTTTTTTGGGTCACTTTTCACCTCCGGTGGATCGATTGGTGGTAACTGGGGATTGTCTTCAAAAGCTTCCAGATAACTGCGAATTAAAGGGTGTTGACTGTGGACTTTTAACTCCGAAAATGTTCCCATCTCTTCTATCACGCCATTGCCTAAAAGAACAATCCGTTGAGCGATCCTAGCCGCCAGTTTGACATCGTGGGTGACGGTTACATCAGTAGTGCCATACTCAGAGTGAATCTTCATCATCAGCCGGGTAATCTGTTCACTGGTGACTGGGTCCAGCCCGGTGGTTGGCTCATCATAGAAAAGAACCTGGGGTTGGCTAATGAGCGCCCGAGCAATGGCTACTCTTTTGCGCATACCCCCGCTTAACTGTTCTGGCATCTTTTCTTCTATCCCTTCCAGTCCCACCGCGGCTAATGCCTCCTGGACCTTTGTCCGGATTTCCTCTTCTGGTAGGCTGGTGTGGTAAAGAAGAGAAAAACCCACATTTTCCCAAACAGGCATAGAATCAAACAGAGCGCTGTTTTGAAAAACCATCTCTATCTTTCGGTGAAACTCCTGCCTTTCCTCAGGGCTCATTTCTTGGACATTCTTGTTTTCAAAAAAAATTTCGCCCCTGGCTGGCTCAATCAGGCCGAGGATGGTTTTCAGTAACACACTCTTACCGCAACCACTGGGGCCGGCAATCACCAGAGACTCTCCCGCTCTTACCTCAAACGAAATGTCTTTCAGGATGGTTTTCCCTTGCAGAAGTACTGAAAGGTTTTTCACTTCTATCATAGTCAGATGAAGTAAAAGACAGCGGTGAGCACTAAATTAGCCAGGATAATCAGAAAGAAAGAAAAGACGACCGCGGCTGTGCTAGCCCGGCCCACTCCTTCTGCTCCACCGGTAGCTCTGAAGCCTTCCAGGCAAGCCACCTGGATGATAATAATGGTAAAGGTGATAATTTTCAAAAGCCCTACGGTCAGGTCCTTGAAGGTGACAAAGCGGAAACTCTGGGAAAAGTACATGCTCTGACCGATGCCCACCAGATAGACGCCTACCAGAAATCCGCCACCGATTGCCAAGAAGAAAACAATCAGAAAAAGAAGCGGTAAAGCAATCAGGCCAGCTATCAACCGGGGAGTCACTAGAAAATGGATCGGGTCTACAGCCAGTACCTTGAGGGCGTCAATCTGTTCAGTGACTTTCATTGTTCCCAATTCAGCGGCGAATCCTGTTCCGACCCTTGCAGCCATAACAAATGCAGTAAGCATCGGTGCAAGTTCTTTCAACACTAAAACCGCAACGAAACCGCCCATCATTCCTTGTGCAGATATAGCTTTCAGTTGATAAAACGCTTGAACAGCGCCAACGAAGCCTGAAATTGTCCCCGTGATCATCACAACGATCAGCGATCTAACTCCTGTTTCGTATAATTGCTTCCCTATCTCTGCTGTTTCCTGTGGAAACATAAAAAGCTCTCTGAACGTTGAAAAAACAAGCATTGACATTTTGCCAACTCCGCCAATGCCTTCAGAAAGCCTTACTAAAAAACCTTTTGTTAGTCCCATTAAACGCCCTTTGATCTTGTAGATTATGTAGAGAGAAGATTGAAAGAAGGCATCTTTTAAAGTGATAGAATAAGATATATGGAACTATAAGCTATTAGTCAAGAAATTTTTATGACATAAGAGACTAATTCGTCAAGCACTATAAGAGCTATTCCCTATCTAAATTTCTTATCTAGGTTATCAAATCTCATACAATTAGCCCTAAAAGCCAATTTAATAGTGCAAGTAGGACCGTTTCTCTGTTTTCCGATGATAACTTCTGCTTCTCCTGATTTATCTGATGGTTCACGTTCGTAGTATTCTTCTCTATAAAGGAATACAACAAGGTCTGAATCTTGTTCAATTGCGCCTGATTCTCTGAGATCAGAAAGTTGGGGACGTTTGTCTGGACGTGACTCTGGCGCCCTACTTAATTGTGAACAAGCGATTATCGGAATGCTTAGCTCTCTGGCTAAACCTTTCAGTGACCTTGATATTTCTGATATTTCTTGTTGCCTATTTTCTGATCTGGTTCTGCTTTGCATCAATTGCAAATAGTCAATGATTATCAAACCGACGTTATATTCTGCTTTCATACGACGGGCTTTGGCTCTGAGTTCCATAACGCTGATCCCAGGAGTATCATCAATAAGCATTGGATATTCGTATATTTTTCCGGCAGCAAGCGTTAGTTTGGGCCAATCAGGATCGGATAGAAACCCTGTCCTTAATCTTTGGAAATCGACATTTGCCTCAGCGGACAGCATTCGGAGAAGAATTTGTTGGTAGGACATTTCCAGACTAAAAAAGCCCACAGGAATTTTATGTTCGCCAGCCACATGTTGGGCGATATTTTGGACAAACATACTTTTTCCCATACCGGGTCTGCCTGCTACGACAATGAAATCTGATGGCTGAAATCCAGATGTTGCCATATCAAATTCTGTAAATCCTGTGGGAGTGCCAATGACATGTTCTTTTCTATTATAAAGCTCTTGTATGACATCTAGGGTTTGCTTTATGGTTTTCCGAACGTGGATAAATCCTTTTGTAGCTTTATCTTTTCTAATATCAAGGACTATTCTTTCCGCATTATCTAGAAGCATATCAATGTCTTCTGTGCTATCAAAAGAATCATTATAAATTTGGACAGATGCACGGATCAATCTACGCCTTACGGCTTCTTCCT
>JAMWDF010000261.1 GCA_023818865.1 Candidatus Omnitrophota bacterium | reverse complement strand
GGCAGCTAAAATATGCTGAAGTTCTGCTGGCGAAGCGTCAAGAAGAAAGGTAAGTTTTGGCTTTAGGTTGCCCAGAAAATGCCTCTGGGCCTGCCGGATGAAGGAAAGCGGCAGTTCCCTTCCGTAGCCCTGATAAGCCAGAGTAGAATCACTGTGTCGATCAAGAATAACAATTTTTCCTTTAGCCACCGCTGGACGAATTACTTCTTCTACCAGCTGGGCGCGGCTGGCTAAATAGAGAAAAAGCTCACACCAAGCAGTTAACGGCTGGTGAGGTTGTAATAAAATCTTGCGGATTCGCTCGCCCACCCGGGTACCCCCGGGTTCTTTAAGTAAAACGGCCGGTATCCCTTTCTTTCTTAAAGAGTGGAAGAAAAGAGACGCCTGGGTACTTTTCCCACACCCATCAATTCCTTCAAAACTTACCAGAAGACCTGGAGGCATGAGTTTAGGGTGAGTCTAATTTATCTAATCGGAGAAGTCCAGGTAAATATTTCCCAACACTTTTTGCCCGTCTCTCAATTCTACCTTAAACCGCTTTTTTCCCGGGCCTAACGCCCTTTTCTTATCCAGTTGCTCGTAGGTAATTTCCACGCCTATGTCCTGCCCATCATTGGCTGCTGGATTAGCGACAAAGCCTACCAGATTAGCTTTGATCTCCCGACCATCAGGCGCTGTTGCCTTAACCAGTTCTATTTTGGCGGCTTTCTTGACTGTCAATTCATCATCAGGTTCAGCGACAAATTCCTGGCCGTTGATTTTCATAACCAATTGCGGGTATTCGGAGGTAGCAGGGATAAACTTTGCCACTTCAGGTGGAGCTGGCAGCCCAACTACCAGATAAGTGTAGTAGCCTGAGAGTCCAAGGTAAATCAGGGAAAGAACCAGACAAAAGATGGCTTTCTTCCGGTTGAAGAAGGAAAAAATGAGGGAAATGGTTAACATTACTCCGGAAAGTCCTAAGAGAAAAAAAGGTAATCCGCTATTTACGTTCATAACTAACCTCCGTTGGCTGATTGTAGACAATGACTTTATCTTTTCCCTGTGACTTTGCCCAGAAAAGCGCCATGTCAGCACTTTTTAGGAGTTGTTCCTCTGTTTCCCCGTGTTCGGGAAAGCTGGCAATGCCTAAACTTAAGGTAAGATGAACTGGTTCATCCTGGGGAGATGACTGGAAGGTACAGCTAGCCACAGCCTTTCTGATTCGCTCGGCGACGCTTAAGGCTTCCAGCGAAGAGGAATATGGCAAGATGTAGGCGAACTCGTCTCCACCAAATCGACAAACGATATCGCTAGTTCGAACCGATTCTCTGATTAAACTGGCCGCTTGGGCCAGAATCCGGTCCCCCCGGGGATGGCCGAAGGTATCCACATAGTACTTGAAATTATCCAGGTCGGAAATCATCACCGAAACAGGGAAGCCGATGCGTCTGGCTTCGGCAAAGGTACTTTGAAGCCTTAACCGGAAGTAACGGCGATTGTAAAGAGAGGTTAATGGGTCAGTAATGGAAGCTTCATTCACTTCTTCATGGAGCAGTGAGTTTTCAAATGAGGTAACCACCTGGGCGACCAGAATGGACATGAGCTCTGTTAATTCCCGGAGAAATCTTCGGCTATCCTCGTTGCTACCGACAATTGCTAAGGCTAGGGTTTTTTTCTCGTTGTAAAAGGGAACTAAAACTACTGAGGGGAAGGAGGAAAAACTATGGGTTTTTACCAGTTCGTCCACCAGTTTCTGGTCTTCGGGAGAAATTCTGGCTGGGGTGAAAATGTGGTAGCGGTAACGAGAAGAAATCAAACGTCGCGGCTGGCTCTTTTGAACGGAAAAATATTCCGCCTGGGCGAACTTTTTTAGTTTATCATCTAAGATAAAGAACAAACCTTTGCTCCCCTGGGTGAGTTCCATCACCATGGAGAGAGATTCCGAACAACGATGAGCCAGGTTCAGATTAGCATTGAGATTAATCATGGCCTGGTGTAAGGTAGCTAGAGAAGTCAACTGGCGGTCAAGTTGAAGATAGTAATAGTCAAGAACTTTGAATACCAGAAAGAAAAGAAGACCGCAGACCACAAGCAACCAGAGGCTTTTAATAAACACAGTGGTAACTGGCCATTCTGGCACCAGCCAGGCGCTATTGCCCACAATAACCAGGCTAACCAGAAGTGTAAGCAGAACAGCTGATGTCCACAGTAACTTTCTCTGCCGCATATCCTTGTAATTCTATCAGATCTTGCTCTTCATCGTCAATTTGTTAATTTCAAAGTATTCTTGTCTATGTGAATTCTCAGCCTCTTGTTAAGGGTGAAAGACCGGCCTGACTTTTGAGCTGCTGCTCGCACTGTTTCCACCAGGGAGTAATGCCGATAAGGACTTCCAGTCATTTCCTGCAGAAGCGTAGAAATTACAAGCCGCTGGATGGCTGGGGGTAAGGTAAGAAAACCATGGCGGTTAATTATCCATTGCCCCTTTATTTTCTTACAGAGAGAACCCCGGGCCCGATGAGCTTCTTGCTCTAGAACACGGAAATCATCTTGGGCTAGAGCTGCCAATCTACCCAGATGTCTTTTTAATTCTGGAGAATATTTTTCCAAGAATGGGATGAGGTGCCTTCTCACCTGGTTCCGGAAAAACCTTTGGCTCAGATTAGA
>JAMWDF010000039.1 GCA_023818865.1 Candidatus Omnitrophota bacterium | reverse complement strand
GAATCTTCGGCCGTAAGCAATTCTTTTGGAAATCCAGAGGTTTGCCTAAAGATTTCTTTTTTCACCAGAAGGTTACAACTAGGAATTTCCAGGGGGAGATGGTAAGTGCTTTTTCGGTACCTTTTAGAAAATTTTCCCAGGGCAATTTGAGAAGAGAGGATCATACCACACAGTCTTTGAGGTAGATTATCTCCTGCTGGAGTTAAATTTGGTCCGCCGACTGCGCCAGTTGTTTTATCTAGAAGATAGGGCACAGCTTTGCTAAGCCAGTCCATTGTTGGATAGGCGTCAGCGTCAAGAAAAGCCAGAATTTCTCCAACGGCTACAGAGGCACCTTTATTTTTTTTCTCTCCTGGCAACGAAGCCACCGGCAGAAACCGGACGGAACCTCTTTCTTTAATTTTTTCTGGAAGTCTGTCAGGAATAACAATTATCTCGTAGCGCGGGTAATCTAACTGCTGGCATTTGGCAATACAGTCTCGGAGTAAATCACCAACCACATTAGTGGGGATAATTATAGAGACGGAAGGCCACTGCTTCATCATATCTTACCCCAGGAAGCCAGATGACCTTTTAACAAGGAAAAAAGGCCGCGCCAGTACCACCTCACCTGACTGGGCCTGTAAATTGCTTTCGCTTTCTTAAGCAGAAACGTCGGGGAAAAGTAAACCTTAAGCCAGGCCTGTCGGCAAGCCGCCACGATTTCTCTGGGTTCTAAATCTGGATGTTTCAGAGTAGGAAGAGACATATCATATTTTTGCCAGTCAGTACCAAATGAGAGCCAACCGTTTTTTTTGGCTTCCGCAAACAACTCTGTTCCAGGGTAAGCTATAGGCAAAGAAAACTGGCAGGTGTCTGGTCGCAACTCCTCAATAAACCTCACTGTTTCTCGCATTTGCTCCTTTGTTTCCCAGGGAAAACCTAGCATTGCCGTGGCGTGAATAAGGATGCCTGCTTTTTGAGTGAGTCTGAAGGCTTCCCTCACCTGCTCCACTGTATATCCCTTCTTGATTCTGTCAAGGGTAATCTGATGAACGCTCTCTACTCCGTACTTAATCAGGCGGCAACCGCTTTCCTTCATAGCTTGTAGCATCAGAGCATCAACATTATCTACTCGGCCATTACACGACCAAAGAAGCGGAAGGTTTAGGTTTCTAATTCGGTCACAAATCTCCAGGACCCAGGGACGATTACAGGTAAACGTATCGTCGTCAAAAAAGAACTCCTTGATACCATACCGGTTTACCAGAAAACGCATTTCTTCGGCAATTTTAGCCGGGGAACGAAATCTTACGCGTCCCTGATAAAGCATCTGAGGCCAAGAACAAAATGTACACCGATACGGGCAACCCCGGCTTCCTGAAAGATAGGCAAACTGGTCGTAAAGTCTCCAGGCTTCGTGGTAATTTTTCCAAGGAACAATCTCCCGGTCAATAAATGGTAGCTCATCCAGACATTCAACAAAAATAGGTTTCCCCGGATTGACAACTCTGCCAGATCGTTCTCGGTAAGCAACGCCGGCAGGGATAGTTTCGTTTCTGCTGAGGGATTGGCAGAGCCGTCTGATTCCCTCGTCGTAATCACCGCCAAGGATGACAAAGTCTGTCGGTGAGTTATTAAGAGTTTCTTCAGGGAGTACACTGACATGGTCTCCGCAGCAACCAATAAGCAATCCGGGCAAGATTTCTTTTAACCGCTGAACGATCCTCCAATCTTGCTGGACGCAGGGCGTCTTGGTTTCAAAAAAAAGGATGTCAGGACGAAGATGCTTTACAGTGGCTAAGTAATCGGACAAAGAGAGACGCTGAACGATGCCATCTAAGAAAAACACCTGGTGGCCATCGTTTTTCAGCAGGGTTAAAGCCGAAGCCGGAATAAGAGGATAAATTAGTTCTGGGTCCCCGCGATACTTGGTAAACCTGTTCTGGCTGAGAAGAAGGTAACCTTTCTCCGGACTGTAATGGGGGAAATAGGTGAACAGTACTTTCATCTTCTTATCTTCCTAATACGAATTACTTCCGCCAACATTTGCCAGGGGGATCTCCAGAGAGAAACCTTGCTTTCTCTTGAATTATACCATATGACCGGGATTTCCCGAACGTTTATTCCGGCTTTTTTCGCCCGAAGAAGAATCTCTACATCAAAAGCAAATCCGCTGGTTTGCAGTTGTTGAAATAACCGTTGGGCTGTTTCTTTTTTGAACGCTTTAAACCCACATTGGGTATCATGAAAATCTGGGAGCAATAGACACCTGACCAACAAAGGAAAAATGCGACCGATTTGGCGGCGAAACCATGGCTGGGCGACCATAATTCTGGATTCAGGCAATGCCCGTGAGCCAATCACTACTTCATCCCCGTTCCGCAGGGCTTGCTCCATCTTATCAAATTCAGTAATGGGAGTGGAAAGGTCAGCGTCAGTAAATAGAATCCATCTTCCTGTCGCCAGAAGAACTCCGGTCCTTACAGCCTTCCCTTTTCCCTGATTTGTTTCATGCCTAACCAATCTGAATATTCCTCTTTCGGAACCGGCAGAATAAGCCGGTTTGATTTTCTCTACCAACTGGGCGGTTCCGTCAGTGCTCCCATCATCCACCACGATGATTTCAAACGTCTTGCTTGAACTAAGAAAGTAGTCGGCCACCGCAATCAAAGTAGGTCCAAGTCTTTTCTCCTCATTGTAGGCCGGTATGATGATGGAAACATCTACCTGTCGTTGGTTAGCCATCATTGTCTCAGTGTACTGAGCCGTTGAAAAACAAATTCGTTACAACCGTGCCCTCCGCCGCAGGTCTTCAATTTCCTTAGGATGAAGCCTTGGCCACTCCAGAAGTCAAAAATTTCTTCTGGGGTGGCTGCTTCAAAGGGATACCCTCCCACCCAATCAACCCAGTCATGCCAGACAGACATTCCCCGGATTCTTTTTTTATTCCTATACCGGGCTAGGGGATGACGAAACAAGAGCATGTCCTTAATTAAGCCTTTGGTCACCTGAAAGATAACATAGGACGCAAGGAGCAGAAATCGGCCGAGCCAAGTTGACTCCACGTAAATCTTTTTTCGCCAACGATGAAAACTGGTCCAATATGGCTGGTAATTGTAAATAGCCAAATAAATTAGGCCCTCTGGTTTTACCAAATTAGCAGCCAGCCTCATAGCAGTGAACATATCCCCGGTATGGTGGAGGACGCCCCAAGCATAGACAATATCAAATTGTCCTAATCTGCTGACAAAAGATTGGTCGGTAATTGAGCCGACCTCAATTTTCCAGTCAGGGTCACCTGGGAAAAAGCGGTCCTTCAAAAACTCAGTGCAGGCAATTGCCTCCTGGTCGCAATCGAACGAATGAACCTTTGCTCCAAGTTTTCTCGCTGCCAGGCTGAAAAGACCGCTGCCACAGCCAATGTCCAGAAAGGTTTTTTCTTGCCAACCGACCACTTGAAGAAATTCCTGAAGGCTTTCGCAGGCGACCTTGATTCTCTCATCATCCAGGCACCGGAGAAAAGAGAGCCAGTTTTGGCCAAAGGCAAACCGGGTGTTTTTTGCTCTCATCTCTAATCTTCATTCCGAGGAAGCAATCCCCTAGAGAATTTCCAGACAAAGACTGACCAATATAACCTAATATAAGGCCAGGTGCGGCTCAACCGAAACTTTGATTTCCCCTTTTTTCTGCCAAACCAAATAGTGGGTACATCGGCTACCCGATGACCGGAGAAGATAAACTTCAGTGCTGCTTCCATGGAAATTGCAAATCCTTTTTCCCGAAGAGAAAAATTAGTTAAAACTCTGCGGCGATACATTTTATATGCATTGGAGATATCAGCCGTGGGAAGATGTAGAAGACAAAAGAGAGATCGGCCCACCAACCAGGAAAAGAATCCTTGGATGAGCGGTCCGCCAACTCGTTTTCCCCCCGGGGTGTATCGGCAGCCGCAAATAAGGTCATAACCCTCCTGGGCTTTTTCCATCATCAGGGGAATAGTTTGAGGGTCATCACAACCGTCAGCCATGACTGGAAGAACAAACTCGCCCTGGGCATTTTCCCAACCGGTACGCAAGGCGTTGGCAAATCCCGGTGGTTTTTGATTATCAATCAATAGAAGAGAAGGAAACTCAGCCAGTAATTTTTGAACTTCTTCGGCGGTGGTGTCAGAAGAATGGTCGTTAACAACGATGATTTCTATTTCCTTGTTCTGGAGAAAAAGTACTATTCTTCTGACCGTTTCTGCAATGTTCTCTTTTTCGTTTCTGGCAGGAATAACGATACTGAGGAATGGCTTCATCAAGTCAACCCTTTTTCTTTCAATTCCTTGGCTGCCTGTTCAAATCTATCTTTTGCTTCTACTTTTCTTGCCCAACCGGCCAATTTCAATAAACCTTCTCTAAGAGGAGTCTTCGCTTGAAAGCCAAGGGCCTTTCTTATTTGGGTGGTATCAGCGAAGCAATGCCTAACATCACCCTTACGGAAGGTATAGGTAATCTCTGGTGTAAGTTTTTTCTTGAGTAATTGAATAATCAGTTCGGCCATCTGTCCGATAGCCACCGGTTTACCTGTCCCGACATTAAAGACCTGAAAATCAGCCTTTTCATTTTCCAGGCATAACAGGCAGGCTTGGACAACATCGCCCACCCAGATAAAATCTCGAGTTTGTTGTCCATCCTCATAGACTACTGGAGGATGATTGTTTTTTACCCGACTTAAAAAAATGGCCGTTACGCCGGTATAGGGATTAGAAAGAGATTGACGGGGTCCGTAAACATTGAAGAATCGAAGAGCCACCACTGGCAAACCGTAGGTTTTGCCAATAAGAAGAGCCATCTCCTCTTGTTCCTTTTTGCTGATGGCGTAGATAGAATTGGCTATCAAAGGAGTGTCCTCCGGCGTGGGAATTGCTTTGATTTCTCCTCCGCAGCGGGGGCATTTTGGTTCCCAATCAGACCGGGAAATTCTGACCTTCTCCCGGTCGGTTGACCCTTCAATTTCTTGGGGGCCTTTTCTTAATTCTGGCTTCACTCTCCCGCACTGACGACAGCGGTATAATCCCTCACCGTAAATGCTCATTGAGGAAGCCACCAGGAGTTTTTTGACGCGATGTTTCTCATTAACGAGGATGTCAAGAAGATTGGCTGTGCCTTGAATATTGCTTTCCACATAGTGGGCAATTTGGTACTGAGATTGACCAACGCCTACTGCAGCAGCCAGGTGAACGACCGCATCAGCCTGGCAGACTACTTCCTTCAGGGCTTGCCTGTTTCTAACATCACCCCGAATGAAAGTGCTTCTAAGATTGAAGTGATTAGGTAAGCCCCTTGGATGAACTTGGCGATCAAGATTGTCAAAGACCGTTACCTGATTTCCCTTTTGTATTAGAGCGTCTACTAGATGACTGCCAATGAATCCTGCCCCGCCGGTCACAAGTATCCTGTTCATCCTTCTCCTTTCACTTCTTTAAATGAATCTGGCTTTGGAAATAGTCCAGCGTTTTGGAGAGTCCTACCTTTAGGGAAACCTTCGGTTCCCACCCGAGAAGTTGTTTTGCCCGGGAAATGTCAGGCTTTCTTCGCTTGGGGTCATCTTCCGGCAGCGGTCTATATTCTATGCTTACTGGCATCTTGGCGATTTTTTCTATCTCGGCTACCAGCTGCAAGATGGTAAATTCTTCAGGATTACCTAAATTCACTGGCTGGTGTTCATCAGATTTGGCGAGTAAAACAATTCCTTCTACCAGGTCGTCAATATAGCATAAACTGCGGGTTTGTTGACCATCCCCATAGACAGTCAGAGGTTTTCCAGTTAAAAGCTGATTGATAAAGTTAGGAATTACTCGGCCGTCGTCAGGTTTCATACCCGGACCGTAGGTATTAAAAATGCGGGCGATTGCCGTATTGGCTTTCCAGTAGCGGTGAAAAAGCATAGTAATGGCTTCCCCGTAGCGTTTGGCTTCATCGTAGACTGAACGCGGTCCCACCGGATTGACACGTCCCCAGTAAGTCTCAGGCTGAACAGGAATCTCCGGGTCACCATAGACCTCCGAAGTTGAAGAATAAAGAAATCTGGCTTCACACTTCAGAGCCAGTCTAAGCATTTTTTCTGTCCCCAATGAATTTACTCTCATAGTTTCCAGTGGATAGCGCTGATAATCCACCGGAGAGGCAGGACTGGCCAGATGAAAAACAAGGTTAAAGTCGTTTGGAAGTTTCTCTATAGAAAGGGAAGTAACATCCTTCTCTAAAAAACGGAGATTTTGCGAAGAGCGATATTCAGCTAGATTCTCTGGTCTTCCAGTCAAGAGGTTATCTACACACCAGACCAGAGCATTTTGACTTAGATAGTAAGCTACTAGATGGCTACCGATGAATCCGGCGCCTCCGGTGACAAGAACTTTCATTTTCGGCCTATTCCCCGGTAAATAAACCCGTATCCACGAAGCTTTTCCGGATCAAGAAAATTTCGGCCATCAATTAAACGAGGGATTTTCATGGATTGTTTTATCTTTTCAAAGTCAAGTTGGCGGTAAATATTCCAGTCAGTCAGGAGCACGACTAAATGAGCGTCTCTGGCCGCCTCGTATGGGTCTGAACAATAAGAGATATTCGGGATTACCTTCTTCATATTTTCTACGGCCATAGGGTCATGGGCTTTGATTACTGCTCCTTCCCGAGTTAAAGAGTTAATAATTTCTATAGCTGGGCTATCGCGAACGTCATCGGTATCCGGTTTGAAAGCTAATCCCCAGATGGCGATCTGCTTCCCTTTCAGATTCCAAAGCAACTCCCGCACCTTTTTTACTACCAAACGCCGTTGCCCCTGATTGATTTTCTCCACTTCTCTAAGTAAGGCAAAGGGATAGCCAATTTCTTCACACAAAGAGATAAAGGCGGCCACATCCTTTGGCAAACAGGAACCACCATAACCCACACCGGCTCTGAGAAAGGAAAGGCCAATTCTCTTGTCCAGACCCATGCCTTCTAATACCTTTTCTATATCTGCGCCCACTCGTTCGCAAACTTGGGCCAACGCATTAGCATAAGAAATTTTCAGGGCAAGGAAGCAATTGGAAGCATGCTTAATTAGTTCAGCGCTTTTTATATCAGTGAAAAGTATTGGACCCTTAATTCCCGAATATATCTCTTCAAAAATCTTCCGAGCGCGCTCACTTTCTACACCGACGACAATTCTATCCGGCTCCATAAAATCCTTGATAGCGCAGCCTTCTCTAAGAAACTCTGGATTAGCGGCCACGTCAAATTCTAACCCAGTAGGTGATAGCAGTTCCAACGTTCTTTTTACCCATTCGCCGGTGAGGACTGGAACAGTACTTTTTTCCACGATAAGCCGGTAGATATTCTTTGGAGCATTTTCTTTACGCCCCTTCATGGCTGATAGAGAGTTGGCGAGTTCCACAGTTACCTGCTCTACGAAAGAAAGGTCAGCGCGGCCTTCAGAGGTTGGAGGAGTGCCCACAGCGATAAAAATGATTTCGGATTCTTCAGCCAATTTGGCTAGCGAAGAAATGAAAGAAAGCAACTGGTGACTTACTGCTTCTTTGACTAATTCTTCCAATCCTGGTTCGTAAAAAGGCATCACCAGTTTTTTCAGATTTTCAATTTTTTCAGTGTCATTATCCGCGCAGGTCACCCGATGGCCAAGCTTAGCCAAACAAGCGGCTGTAACTAACCCCACATGACCAGCTCCGATAACACCAATATTTCTCATATTTCTCATGGTCTCACTTTCTTGACTTTCCAACCCATTAAATATTTTAACTTCTTGCCAGCAATGCGTCAATTATCATAGAGCGTTTTGTCCGCTGTTTACGAGAGGGCATTTCCTTCTCTCTTTTTGCGTTCTTCTGGGGGAGAAGCAAATTTTATCTTGATTTTTCATTCCCAGCCTGAGCAGTTCTTTTTTCATTCTCTTTTTATTTTTCTGTACTGTGTTGAAACGATGGAGCTTTTTGTAAAGTGAGAACAAGCAATTGTAGCAGTATCCTATTTTTGTCAGAATAAGAAGGGTTTTCAACATGTTACTTCTTAGCGACCAGAAACATTTGTTTACCGAACAAATGCCACAACAAGGGGCTTTTCAGATAGAATTTTATCAGACAATCAAATTGGGGAGAGTGATTAAGAGTGGTATAAGGGAGGAATCTCGGTAGAAGGAGGTCAAGCTGTAATCCGGATAGAACCATAATCTCGGTGAGGCGATGGTGAGGCAAGGGAATATGATGGTCCAAAAAGTCCCAGTAGTGCTCTTTGACGTAAAACATGTTTGGCGCAAGAATGAGAACTTGGCCGTTTCTTTTTAGTCTGCGATAGACCTCCCGAATAATCCAGAGAAGTTTTTTCCTTGAGGGAAGGTGTTCTAAAAAAATTGCTCATGAATACCTTATCAAAATATTCTTCAGGGAGACTGCTGAGGTGGGTGGCATTGCCAATAACAACCTTTACTTCCGGATGGGCAAATTCCTTTATCCTTGGGTTTATCTCCAGGGCGTATTTTTCCTGACACTGGATATTATTGATAAACTCGCAGTAGCCAGCCCCAATATCAATTACCCGGTCGGTATTTCTGATAAACCTCTGGAAAAAGCTCCAACATAATCTTCGCCAGATTTCTTGTCGCTTCTTCTCTTGATTCTTAAAACGTATGCGGTAAAGTCCTTGCCTGTCCACAAACCAACCTTTTACTTTACATCTACTTTTTCCAGCTGTTCCTGACTGGTTATTTGAGATATTTTTTCATCCAAGCAATGAGTTTTTTTACTCCTCTCTCTCTTGAAAGGATTGGTTTCCAACCGAGTTCGTTGATCAATTTAGTATTATCACTGACAAATATCTTCTGGTCGCCTGGCCTCCAATTAGAAAATTCATATCTGATTTCCTTCTTAAATTCTTTTTCCAGAAAAGAAAGCAATTCCATTAAGGAGAAAGTATTTTCTATTCCGCCTCCGATGTTATAGATCTCTCCGGCGCATTTTTTTATTTTCCGAACCGCCAGGTGGTAAGCTTTCAAAAGGTCAGAAACCTCCAGGACATCCCGTACCTGTTTTCCGTCTCCGTAGATAACAATTTCTTCATTGCGGATAGCCCGGATAATAAAGTGGGCTACCCAGCCCTGATCTTCGTTGCCAAATTGGTGAGGACCGTAAATGCATGACTGTCTGAAAACCACTGTTTTCAGCCCATAAATTCGGTGGTAATCTCTCACATACTGGTCAGCGGTGCCCTTGGAACAGCCGTACGGAGAATGAAAATCAAGATTTCTGTTTTCGTCAATTCCTCTAAAGTTACCAGAGCACCGGTACCTTGTTTTTCCTTCAATAAGTTTTAGATCTGCCAATTCTCCATAGACCTTGTTGGTGGAAGAAAAAACAAAAATAACTTGGGGGCTAGCTTGGCGGCAGGCTTCAAGAAGGTAAAGGGTTCCGGTAGCGTTGGTCATAAAGTCTTCAAGTGGCTGGGCGACCGAACTGGTGACAGCCACCTGAGCAGCAAGATGATAGACCAAATCAACGCCAGATATTACCTGTTTAACTTTCTTGTAGTCGCGGACATCTCCCCGGACAAATTCAAAATTTGGTCGGTTTAATGCCTGAAGCCATCTGAGATTATTTTCTACACCGGAGCGGGAAAGATTGTCATAGGCAATGACGTAATTGTCAGGCTGTCTCAGTAACTCAGCCACCAGATTTACTCCAATGAAGCCGGCTCCGCCAGTAACTAAAATTTTTCTCTTCATTCTATCTTCCTTGTAAAGAGATCAAGCGTTACATAGGGGTAAAATTCCCTCTGGCCTGTTCTTATTGTTTGCAACCAGCGTTCGTTTTCCAGATACTGACTGCTTTCCTCGCATAAGAATCTGTCTTGGAAGTATTGCCTCAATTGTTTGTTCCAAACTGGTTCTCCAGCGTGTATTTGGAGTAACCAGACCCGGTTGTATCCGACCAGGATATTATCCAGTTGTTCCAATGGACCGCTCTCCGGCCTGAATGACAGTACCGGTATATTCCCCCGGTAATAGTGATCAAAGATAGAAATAGGCTTTCCCTGGGCAAATTTTCTTTCTTCATTAATAACTATTATATCATCAGAACGAGTCCGGCGGCTTAATTCCTCAGCAATCTCCTTGATGGGAGCCAACCGGCTGACATCATGAAATTGTGAGGCTCTGCCGGTGAAATAATAAATGTCAGAAAATATCATCGTGACCAGGGCCATAAACAGAAAGGGCCTTTTCATTTTTTCCCTTAAACCTAATGCCAGGAGAAGATACCAAAAAATGGTGAAGGGAACGAGATTCTGGGGCAAAGTTGAGCGAAAAGGGATAGCGGCCAGAGGAAGAAGAAGCAGAAAAAGAAAGAAAATTCTTGTTTCTCTGGGTAACAAACACCTTAACTTCACGAATCCAAAGAACCATCCGGTAATGGCGCTTGCTGCAGCAGGCAGTACCACAGTAGGATTAAATGGACTGACTGTTTCCCCGAGAACAGTATAGAAAAGAAAATAGGGTAATCTAAGCACCTGGGGGAGCCTACGGATAATTCCCCCGGTATAACTTAGCTGGTAGGGAATAACTATGAGCCAGGGTATCCAGAAAACGAATATCAGAAAATAAAAAATCATCCACCTTCTATCAAACTTCTTGAGCCAAAGGAGAGTCAGGAACTGACTGGCCAGAAAAAAGATGCTGTAATGGTGCAGATAAAGAAGCAATAGGTTTCCCCAGAAAAGCGCTAGGCGCCACCGGAACTCCTCTTCTGACAGGCATTGGAAGAAAAACAGGCTGCTTAGCAACCCTAAAAGAGTGAAAAGGGTATAGGATTTGACCACTTGAGACCAGAGAATGTGAACAGGACTGACAGCGAGAAACATTATCAGATAAAAAGCTTCTTTTTCTCCAGCCAGGCGACGAGCTAAAGACCAGGCTACCGGAAGGCACAAACTTCCAGCCAATGCTGGTAAGACTCTCAACCAACCGTCTGTTTCGCCTACCTTGAGCATTCCGTGGATAAGGAGATAAAACAGCGGAGGATGGGCGTCCTGCCTAGAAATAAACCTGAGCATTTCCTGAATAGACAGCCTACCCAGAAAGAGCGCCTCAGATTCATCGCACCAAAGAGAGAGGCGAGTCAATCCCCAGAAGCGGAGAATAACTCCCAGAAGAATGAGGCAAACCAGACCAAGTCTTTTCCCTTTCAACATCTTTCTTGGATATCCGTTCTTTCCCAGATATTTCTCCATATTTTCCAGCGAATAGCTAACCCAAGGGGTGGGCCAATCTCTATCATCATGGTGGCAGCTTGGTAGATAACTGCGTAGGAATGGAAAAGGTAGTAAACTACCTGGGCAAAAAGCGCCGTCAGGCTATATACCAAAGCCACCTGGGTAATTCTTTCTTCTAAGGAAAGGACAGCGAACGGAAGTACCCAGGAGGCATACCAGGTAGTTCTCCCCGGCAGGACTATTGTCAAAAGAAAAAAAAGCAGCACTGACATTGCCCGAAAGATCTGTTCTTGCCTATTTACCTGGCGCCATAGTTGCCAGTAAGCAAAGAGAAACGCACCGGTAAGCACCGTCTGGAGAAAAGAAGTGAGTAGCCAGTAGTGGCGGGGTTGAAGTTTTTCCCAGAAGGATTTCCACAGGAATAACCAGGAATGATGAAAATTACGGCCAATCCAGAGAAGGCGCAGAAAAGTTTTTGGTCCCTGGTAAAAAGGCAGCCAGATAACCAGGAGAAAAATAACCATAACCAGAACTGCGGCGGCTATTTCTTTTTTTGCTTTCTCCATTTTCAGATAGAAAGGTAAATAAAAAAATCCTGGAATTTTCACCAACCCTGAAGCAGTCAGGGCGATTGCAGAAAGCAGGGTCTTCTTGAGAAGAGTCAGTTTGACCGCGGATAGTAAAAACAAAATCATCACCATGTCATTCGTTGAACCAGGTACAGAATAAAGTAGAAGGAGTGGGTTCCATCCGAAAAGCAGCATTCCCTTCTTGACCTGTTCGGGCATTGCTTGACGTAAAATGGAATATACCAGATAAGTGTTCCCAAGATGAGCCAGAAGGGTAAAACACCGAAAGGTGGCAATCTGACTGATGATACTTTCCCCCCCAAGAAAGAATAGCCCGGCTTCTATCCAATGCCATAATGGCCCGTAAACAGAAGTAAACTGCTGCCAGCCGACATAACCATAAAAAGGGTCCTCGGCAAAGGCAGCCGGAGGGATAAAGTAGGGATTGGCGTGATAGCCTCCAAACATCTTCCCCTGAAAAATGTAGAGAAAAATATCATGGTGTTTACCTGGTGGGAAAAAAAACAGAGTAATACAGAAGAAACTGGTAGTAAACCAGATAGCTAGGGGTGAAAATTTTTCCACTACTCTTAGACCTCCAAGGTAAGCCACTGAAAATAAGACAATTACTGAAGTGTAAAATAGGCTAATCCACCAGGCAGAGCAAAGCCACTCCGGGATTTTGCTCAGCAACGGGGTGATAAACGACGCCAGAAAAGGTAAGTGGTGATTGACGAGAGCGCTAACCCCGTCAGCCCCTTTCCGGGAAAGGGCGAAAAAAACCTGGAAAACAAGATAACCGCAGCAAGCCATTTCCATTAGAATGACCGAGCGAATTGCTCTCTTATCTTTCATTTCCCAAGGTTTTTGCCATCATCAGACACAAAACCGATCGCCACCAGCGAAGGCCACCAGAATCGAGAAGTTGTCCAACGCTTTGTCAAAAAGGAAAAACTGCTAAGAGGAAAACTCTTCGCTGAAATCTTGGCGGCGGGATGTTCTCGGACTTTTAGTATCTTTATCCGGTGAAAATTGGCAGCCAGAAGTATCTTCATCAAAGAAGAAGGATTGAAATGATGAATTTGAGCAGGAATATGTAAAAGGCTGCGGCTTTTCCCAGTGAAGGAGAATACTCTAGCCAGGCGGAAAAGGCCAGCCGGATGAGAAGGTGTCTTAATTAGAACGGCACCGCCTGGCTTTAATAACCGGCGAACAGTCTCAAGGTAGGCGGGTGCTTCCGGCACATGGGCTAAAACATCCCAGAGGGTAACCAAATCAAAAGAAGCAGACGGCAGGTTAGCCGCCGTTAGAGGAGCATGAATCACAGTGAATCCTAGTTGTCTGCACCAATTTGTGGCGAAGGGTGATATTTCTACTCCAATAGCCTCCCATCCTTCATCTCTGGCAATCTCTAAAAAGATGCCCACTCCGCAGCCAACGTCAAGGAGTTTTCTTCCAGCTGGTAGACACCGACGAAGTGAAGAGAAAAGTTGTTTCAGGTACCGCCGGCGTGAATGAATGGTAGACAGGTACCAGCGGCGAAAGTAAAGTTCGTTGTAAACAGAATGAATATTAGCGGGTACAGGTTTGAGAGAAGCACTCCCGCATAAGCGGCAGCAATAAACTCGGTATTCTTTTTCCTTCCATACCAGTTTACTCTCTGCTTTACAGAAGGTACACGTTTCCATCCTTCGTTTTTCTCCAGCGAGATAAAGAAATGAACCCGTGAACAGCAAGGATTATCAAGAACGGTTCTAAGGGTATACGATAGCGAATGATTGCCCGGACCAGAATATAAGTTCCGGAGTAGTAAACAATTAAGAATAAAATGAGGCTCAACCTTGCCCATTGTTTTCTATCAGTGAAAAGCACGACAGCCGCCAGAAACAAGACCGGTCCAGTGTAGAGTAAACTGAAAATCTGGTGCCCAAATGTATAATTCCTGCCGGGTCCGGAAACGGTATAAGGAAAAGGCCGCCAGAAGTTCAAAAATCTCCGCCAGATATAGAGGGCAAACTTTTCCGGGTAGTTCTTGATGAAGGTAATTGCCCGGGCGCTAAGGACGCGGGTAGCTTCTAATTCTGTTAGACGGCCGATTTCTATCGGGTCGTAAGTAAAAGCTGTTCCGCTTGGTTCAAATGAAAAAGAGCGTGGATTGTTGTTGATGTACAATGCCTGGCCAGAATCTGTGGAATGAAGAAGAAAAACTCCATGGATACGCCAGTTCCTCCAAATCCAGGGGATAATAGTCAATACCATCCCAAGGATAAAAATAGCAAAAGCCGAGGTTAAATACTTCCACTTCATTCTCTGTATGGCCATCCAGAGCAAAACGAAAATGAAAAAAAGAATCATAATGGTGCGGCAGAGTATACAGGCTCCAAGCCATACACCGGCGAGAAACCAACGCCAGTAAACTCTGGACTGGGTGGCACTGGTCAAGCTGTCAGCAAAAGTTAGGAGGCAAAACATGGTTAGGGTCTCTGGAGCCAGATAACCGGTGAAGAAAATAAACGAGGGATAAATAGCGCATATCCCACTGGCTAGTTGGGCGTGTGTCTGGTCAAACAATCGGCTGGCTAGTCGGTACACCAGGAGAACAGAAAGCGTACTAATTATGGCAAGAGCTAGTTTGGCTGCCAGATAGCTGTGGCCAAAAAACGTGTAAACACTGGCCAGAAAAATAGGGAAAAGTGGAGGCCGCCAGGAGTAATAAGCAACCCCTGAAGAAAAAAAAGGATTGGTTACCATATAGCCTTTTCCGGTAGCCAGATTCCAGGCTAACTCATCCCACCAGTCTGTCCAGATGTTAACAGTGTGATCCTGGGGAAGTATCCATAGGACTCTTAAAAGAAAGGCAATTCCCAAGGTTATTACTAAGAACAAAATCTTTCTATTGCTGGTCATTTTCCCTGAAAGATAAAGCTTGTCCAGTGTTTTGTTTCTGTTTTTCCGGTCGGGATTGTTTGCAGCGAGGGAGAAAAAGTTTTCCCCATAGCCGAAGAAGACTAATAAATGTTTTTGGTATGTGGCTGGGCCTGATAGAAGACCGTCCCCTGGTCCGAGGTCGATGGGTAACTCCTTTTTCAAATATGGCCAAATTTTTAAGGTGGGCCCGAACCATTAGTTCAGTATCTACCAGAAAATCGTCGCTGACAATTTGGAGATTTTCAATAGCAGAACGCCTAAAAAGCTTAAAAGAACAGTCAATGTCCTTTAAGTAGATTCCGAAGAGGCATCTGGTGAGCCAATTGTAACCTTTGGAAAGAAACCGCCGAAGAAAAGAATCTTGACGGTGCTGCCGGTAACCTACCACAATGTCATAGCCTTTTATTAAAGGGAGGAAAGTGGCTAATTCATTAAGGTCAAACTGGTTATCGGCGTCAGTGTAGAAAATAAGTTGTCCCTGAGCATTGAACAATCCGGTTCGGAGGGCTGCTCCATATCCACGATTGGTAGGATGATGAAGAACTCTAATCAGTCCGGGATACTTTCTTGCCAGTGTCTCGGCGCGAAAGCCAGTTTGGTCGGTACTGCCATCGTTGACTACCACCACTTCATATTCTGAGAACATTCTTTGTAGAAGAGTAATAGCTTGGGTAACGGCCAGGTCAATATTTTCCTCTTCGTTATAGGCCGGCAGAACCAGGGAAAACTGAATTTGTTTTTTCTCCGAGACTTTCATTTCCAAAACCGGTAACGCAATAAGGTGAA
>JAMWDF010000038.1 GCA_023818865.1 Candidatus Omnitrophota bacterium | reverse complement strand
TTCGCTTCTTTGAGCTAAGGATTGACCTGAGGGAGTTTTTATCTCACAACCAATGGTGTACTGGCCTGGGGAAAGGTCTCCCACTGGCACATCTATCACTGTCCGCAAATCTCTGGTATTTACCTTTTCTACTTTTTCCCAAAGCGGCTTTTTCCCTTCTTTATCCAACAGTTTTACTTCCACCAGAGAATCTGCGCTAACTGCGGGAATCTTCTGGTACTCAGCAGTCACTTCCACCACTCCGGAAGCGAGAAGATAAGGAATTAAACTGATTTCCAAAGGGGCGCTCCGGAAAAAGGGTAAGGGGCCTGCCGCCAGAAGTTTATCGTCCTTGGCAGAAACGACCTGGTAATGTAACAGGTACATCCCCCGGGTGGAAGGATGGATAAGGCTGATTCTTCTGCTCTGGTTGGCCGGAACAGCCACCTTTTCCTCTACCTTCTTTACCAGCCGATAGTTTTGGAAAACCTCGGCCACTACCTTGTCTGCTGTTAACCACTCCTTGACCTCGGCTTGGGGACCAAGGGGATTGGCTGCTGATTCTATCTCTTTGAAATATTCCCGCTGGCCACTTTTAGGTTCATAAAGGGTTAACTGAACCTGGACCTCACTGCTTTGGGAAGTGAAATTAGCCAGTTCTAAACAGGCGCCAACCTCATCCCGGGAAATTTCTCCAGCTTGAATGATTCTCACCGCTGGTATCTCCCCGCCGAAAATCAGATAACCGAAATCTTCGCAGGCATTCCAGTTTTTTAAAAAGGTCCAGGCAGAAAGGTCTTGCCAAGGTGTTTTCTGATTATTCACTGGCGCCATTTCCCAGACATCACCTAATTTAGGGGTGGATAGACCTAAAGAAGCAAAGGGAATAGCCAATTCTCCTTCCCAGCCCCAGGCAGTCTGCCTGGCTTTATACTGCCAGTCGCACTTCCACTTCTTATCAGTCACCCCTTGCCGTCTCCCTTCCTCAAAAATCCCGGCACTGTTGCCCACAAAACTGTACTCCCACCTGGCGCCAAACTCTGGCCGCAAGAAAAACTCCAGACAGTCATCCCGCCAGACACCCATTGGGTCAGTCCCGCTGCTGGGAGAAAGAGCATAGGGAGGTCGGTAAAACTGAAAAGCTAAATAAAAATTGTTCTCATCATAGCCGACAAAGAGGAAATTGTTTTCTCTGGTGGCTAATCCTTTCTCCAGGGTGATCAAAGGCGCCAGTTGAGCCGCTGATAGCCACTCGTTTTTTTCTACCTGTCCATCAATCACCGGCGCTTTTGCCATCCGGGGGACAACCACCACTGGCCAGCGATAACTGACAGACTTGTTTTCTGAAGGGTCCTTTGGTTTAACTATGGCGGCCGAAAGAGCAAAGGTAACCATTAAAAACAAACAAAACCCTGTTTTTAATCTCATTTTTCCCCCAAGGTCTGAAGAATCTTCTTTTCAAGGATAAAGCAAAAGTCCCTTACCAGCCTTACCCGGGATTATTTTCCCGCCAATAACCGGATATTCCGTCGGTGCTGAAATGACGGCTATCACTTCCGGTCGGGTGGAAAGTTTCCCATTTTTTTCACTCAGATTCTCAAAATTTTCCAGCAGCAGAGTGGCTGGATCAGGCTTTAAGGGCAATGTGAAAAACCCTAATTCTTTAGGGTTTCTGGCCACTTGAGAGATCCGCACCTCATCCACTGCCACCGCATTCTTGGCGATGTAGCCGGTGAAACCGATCACCACCTGGGCCAGAGAAGGAATATCCCGGACAATTGACCAAGGATATTGCCGGCGGTCTACCTGTTGGCCATCCACATAAATGACGAGGTTCCGACCGTCTTTCCAAGTAACCGCTACATGATGCCAGGTATTCTTTCCCCAAGAGGTACAATCCAGAAGACTGGGATGGGGCACTTCCTTGCCCTCAATGGAAAAGCCTACTCGCTGATAGCAAGCGCTACCAGAAGTCGTCCGGCGGCCTGTGGCTTTCAAACCGTAAATAAGGCTGAAGGAAGCACCCAGGTCATTTTCTCTTTTCGGGGCGGTAAACTCAAACCAGGCCCCCATGCCTCGCCAGACCCCTGTTTCCACCTGCGCCGGGTCAAAATCAAAAAGAACCCAGCCTTCCACCGTGGCTTCTTGGAGGTCAAAGAGAAACTGACCAGGAAAGACAATCCGGGCTGAGCCGGCTAGCAGAGAGCCAGGGAAAACCAGGGAGAGGAAAAAGGCTAAGCAGGCAAGGATTCTGTCTCTCATTTATACACCTGGGATTGGGTTAACTGAAACAGGGCTGAGGCAGTGGTGTTATAGACGTTGTCGTAGTAAGCCTCAGCGGAAGTATTGCAGATTCTTCGGTCAGCGTTACTTAACCAGACCACCGAACCATCAAAAAACAGGATATTAAACCCTTCCGGAATACCATCTTTCCCGGCATGGTTCCTGCCCATATAATTTTCGCCATAAGGGGAATAAAGTCGGTAACCATCAGCCGCCGCAATAAACCCAGCTTTAATTGACCGGCTCATCTTTCCGGCAATGGTGGGATAATAAGGACCATAATAGTACTGGCCTCCCCGGATATTGTAAGCGTAGCTGGAGGCGCTTCCATCAGTCCCTGGAGGAGAACCGCCAGAAGTCAGTTCAAACCAGCCGGTGAAGTTAGCCATCGTGGCTCTGGTTCCTGCTCCCCAGCGGCCACTAGGACAGAAGAAACTTTGAGGTTTTGTGAGGTACCGGCCGCTCCCAGTTGTCCTCCACCCTTGAATCAAATACCCGAGTGGATGATAACCGTACCCTGGATTCCACAGCCAATTACCGTTGTATCCAGGAAGGGTGGCGGTTCTCGGGGGCAGATTGTCATCGTAATCCTGGACATACATGGCCAGCGCCAGACCAATCTGTTTCAGGTTGTTGATACAGACCGCCCGTCTGGCACTTTCCCTCGCCCGGGAGAGCGCTGGTAGCAGCATCGCGGCTAAAATAGCGATGATGGCAATGACCACCAGAAGCTCAATCAGAGTAAACCCAGCCTGCCTTAAAACCACTTCTTCACTGCTTCCTTTCTTTTTCATCAGCCACCTCCAAGGTTTTCTGGCCCAAGCAGCCACAGGAGCGTCTTACCACTATTTGCGGAGAGACAACAATTTTCTTGGGAAAATCTGACCAATCACCCGCTAGTCTTTTCCGGAAAAGGTTTACCACTTCCGTGGCGACCTTTTCCGCCAGGAAATCAACGGTGGTGAGATGGACCTGACAGAACTGTCCTTCTGGCAGATTTTCTGAGCCAACCACGGCGATATCTTCTGGTACCCGAAGGCCTTTTTCTGAGAAAGCCCGAATCAGACCAATGGCGAGTTGGTCATTTAAAGCCATGACTGCTTCTGGCCTGTTTCTTATTATCTTCTGGCCAATTTCCAGGCCTAGCTGGTAAGAACACCCAGGTTTGGGATTCACCCAAACAAAGTTTTCCTGTCCGACTGTTTTTCCGAATTCTTTCATCGCTTTGATAAAGCCGCGCCTTCGTTCGTTCAGCAGCCAGTAGTTCCTTCCTTCAGGGATGGTATAAACAATCCGTTGATAGCCATGCTGGAGAAGATGCCTAGCCGCCTGGTAAGCGACCTGGTGTCTGTCCAGGTAAACATGGTCAAAACCAGCTGGCTGGCCAGAGTCAACAAGAATACAGGGCACCTTCCGCCAAAGTGGCCAGAGTTCCTGGTGAAGCCGCGGTTCGTTCAGGTCAGAAACAATTAGCCCGGCGAAAGGAATTTCTCTGACGCTGGCTAGGAGATTTTTTTCTTGTCTGTCAAACCAGTGGAAGTCATAGAGAAGAACTTGAAAGCCTTGCTGGGTTAACAACTGGGCTATGTTATGCTGTCTTTCTTGAGTAATGGGGACGCGGTAGGTTCGGCCCAAAACTGGAACAAAACGGCTTACGCCAGTCTTCAGGGAAACAGCCAGTTGGTTCGGCCGATAACCGATTGCTTCGGCAATCCGCAACACTCTTGCCTGGGTCTTCGGAGAAATGTGGTAAAAGGCGCCTTTCCCCCGGCAGACCGCCGAGACGGTAGAGATAGCCAGCCCAGACTTTCTGGCTACATCCCGCAGAGTAGGTAGGCCTTCCATGCTCCCCCTATTTTACTGTATCGTTACAGCATTGTCAAGGGGTCGGAGAAAAATTTCCTGGCAAGACAAGTTGCCAGTAAAACTGCTCGGTGTATAATTAAGGAGAATGGAAATACCATTAGAAGACAGAGAACAGGTGCCTTTCCGGGTTCTTAGCCCAGTAGGTATAGGAAATTAAAGAGGTCAGACTTGACAGGGAAATCTGTGCCTTCAAGCCGGAAATAGAGGATTGTTCCCAAAGAAAGGAAAGAATTCTTGCTGAATGGCCAGTGGGAACTTCGGGCTGAACCTTTAAGTTGCGGGAAAGAACAATTTCTGAGAATCTCTCAAGAGAAACAAGGCTGGATTAGCCAGGTTGTCCCTGGGGATATTCATCAAGGGCTACTTTTCGCCGGCCAGGCGAAAATCTGTTCCTTCAGCCAGGCCATAATCAGGGATGTTTATGTCAAGCCGATGAAAGAGACTGTCGTTGACTACTTTGGCGAAGAACCGGTTGAGCGAAATAGTCAGGTCTGGCAACACCACACCAACACCTTTGAGAAAAACACTGTTGAGGCTGGCATCAGGAAGCACTTCGCCGACCCGGAAAAACTTACCCTTGATGAATCTTTGCTTTACAGCGGACTTTGCCAGGGGTTGATGTACGGCTACTCCCAAGATTCTTTTCGCCGAAGAGAAAATTGTGATGGAGCCCTTTTCTGGATGTTTGAAGACTGTTGGGGAGAAATTGGCTGGACCATCATTGACTATTACCTGCGCCGAAAAATCTCCTGGTACTTTGTCAAAAGGGCTCTTTCTCCGGTGCGGCTCATCCTTCGGGAAGAAAACGGGCGAATTCAACTCACCATAGCTAACGACCTACCTAAGCCGGGGCAGGGGCTTTTAGAATATGGCTGGCTCTCCTTTGATGGCAAACTTAGCCACCTGAAGAAAAAGAGAATTTCCTGCCCGGCTCTGACCCGCCAGAGGCTGGCCACTTTCAAGAAAGGAGACCAGGATGATACCTCTACTTTATGGATGGCCCGAGTAAACCGCCAGGCTATCTTGCCAGCCATTTTGCGGACAAAGGAATTCCGACGATTAAGAATTCAACAGCCGGTTGTCTCATGCCAGGTGAATAAAGAAGGCAAGAATCTGTGGAAAATCTCTGTCTCCACTGACAAATTCGCTCCGGCGGTCTATCTTCACTTGCCACCAGGCGCCAGACCAGAGGATAATTATTTTGCCCTCCTTCCTGGAGAAAGAAGGGAAATTCTTGTTACCTATGTTGGCCGGCTGACTGGCCAGATATCTGCCAAAAGCAGTCTTTTTTTCGGAGAAAACCGATGACAAACATCTTCTACCGAACCAATCAACCAGTGATAAAACTAGCCGCTCAGGAGTTGAAGAAGTATCTGGAGAAAGCGAGCCGGCAGAGATTTCGTTTGGTCCCGGTCAACCAGTTGGGCCATCGCGTTGGTATCTGGGTTTTCAGTGAAGAGGAGAAAAGCCAGGATGAGATTGTGATAAGGTCAGACCAAGACAGGCTCTTACTTACCGGTTCTAACCCCAGAAGCGTCCTTTTTGCCGTCTATGCTTACCTGGAAAAACTGGGATTTGCCTTTCTTTTTCCTGGCAGAGGTGGCGAGGTTATTCCCCAGTTAGCCAGCATTAAGACGAGCGGTTTTAACATCAGGGAAAAAGCCTCTTATGCTCACCGCGGGATAACCATTGAAGGCTATCCAGGCAAAGAACATATTCTCAATATGATTGACTGGATGGCGAAACACCGGTTTAACGAATATTTCCTTCAGTTCCAACACTCCCTTTTCTTTCTGAAGAGGTTTTACCAAAGTACCAGCCTTAAGAAACTTCGCCGGAAGATTAACCTCCAGGTTGTAAAGAAAATGGACCGGGAGATTATCCGAGAAATAAAAAAAAGAGGGTTGATTCTGGAAAGGTGTGGTCATGGCTGGACAGCGGAGGTTCTGGGATTACCCAATCTGGGTTGGTGGGAATATCTTGGCAAAGTCCCAGAGAGGAAAAAAGTATTAATGGCTCTTACTGGAGGCAAAAGGCAGCTTTTCGGGAAGATTCCCATTAATACCGAGTTGTGTTATGCCAATCTCAGGGCTTTTAATCAGCTGGTTAGATTTATCGTTAGCTATATCCAGAAACATCCGGAAGTAGATATCCTTCATTTCTGGCTTTCTGACGCGCATCATAACTGGTGTGAATGTCCTAAGTGTCGCCAACTTTCTCTCTCTGACTGGTACGCCCGGCTTATCAAGGCTGTTAGCCAAAAAGCCAAAGATGTTAATCCTCAAACGAAAATAGTTTTTCTCAGTTATGAAAATACTCTGCAAGCACCCAGGAAGGTCAAGCTGGTGAAGGCCGATAATCTAATATTTATGTTTGCCCCTATCACCAGATGTTACTACCACCCATTAACGGCCAAAGAATGCAATGAAAAAACTCATAACCTGATCTCAGCCGATGGCCGACCAAGAACTAATCAGGAAAACCTGAAATACTATTACTCCTGGAAGAAAGCTTTTTCCGGAGACTCTTTTCTCTTTGATTACCACTTTATGAGTATGACTCTGGATTTTCTGGGAGCCAATCTGCCAGAAGTAATTTATCGGGATATGAAAGACCTAAAAGACTTAGGCTTAAACGGAATGCTTTCCTGTCAAAGCCAAAGAATATTTTGGCCTTCAGGCCTGCCGATGGTGGTAATGGCTAAGACTCTCTGGAATAGACAGGTTCAATTGGAAGAAATAAGAAACGATTACCTGAAACACGCCTTCGGAGAAAATAATGGGAAACTGGTGGCTGACTATTTCCAGGGCCTCTACGGTCTTTTGCTAAAATCTAAAGCCGCGGATTATTCTGAAAAGGAAATAACCAAGGCGCTTTTATTTCTTCGGAACAAACTTAAACCCCTTTATCAATTGCCGAAGAATCGCTCCCGGCAGATATTGCTCCATCACCACTGGTTCTTAACTCGGTGGTTGGAAATATTCTGGCGGCTCAAGCAGGGGAAAAAGAATCAAGCCAGGAGAACTCTGAGTCGGTTAAAGAAAAGGCTCCAGCAGCAGGAAGACAGCCTCCATGAAGTCCTGGATTTTCAGATGCTGGCTCGCTGGCTTGATAACTGGTTTAAGGTAGCCGCAGGCTAAAGGCGCCAGACAAAGAAGTAAAAAGTAGTTTCAGGCCAGGTGCTGGCGCAAGAAGGACATTACTTCCTGCCGCATCTCCGCAGTTTCAAAATGGCCGATAGGATAACGTTTCAGTTTCCAGGCAGAAGGTGCCCCCAGTTTTCCGTAAATCTTTTTTAGCTCCCAGTTAATTCGGTCTAGACCATCAGGCGGAGTCAGAAAATCGTATTCGCCAGCCAGACTGAGGTGGGCCCGGGGCGCAATCAAACGGTTAATCTGAGCAGTGGTGAAATGTTTCAAGAGGGAAGGAACATAGTAGTAAATTCCGTGGCCATCCAAGCCCCGCTTTTCTATCAACGCCTGAAAATCTGTCAGGCAGCAAAGGTCAACGCAGACTTTCACTCTTGGTTCTAACGCGGCTATCCACCAGGCCATGGTACTACCCATAGAAATCCCCATAGTGGCTATCCTCTGGCCATCCACTTCCGGCCGGGAAACAAGATAATCAACTGCTCTCAGATGGTCATAAACCATCATCCCCCAGAGGACCTGTCCTTTCCAGAGCATCTCCTTGAAAGTTTCGCTTTCACTTCTGCCCCGGCGTTCCCCAAAACACCAGGAGTCAATACAGAGCACCGCATAGCCAGCCTCAGTTAAGGCTTGGCCATAAGGCGGTGACTGCAGGCCTTTCCGGCCAAAAAGTAATTCGTCCTTCCCCAATTCGTAATTCCCGCCATGGGCATGGTTATAAAGGAGGCCAGGGATTTTTCCGGCAAAATGTTCTGGCCTGGCAAAGTAAGCTGGCACTGGTTCCAGACCATTTAAGTCCAGAACCAGCTTCTCCAGATAGTAGCTATCAAACTTCTTTTTTTCCACCACCCGAGCAGTAATTTTCCTGTCTCTGGCGGGTAAATCACCCAAGAGGCTGTAAAGTTTTTCTCGCTGTTTTTCTGCGCTGTCAGCCATTATTCCTCCTTGTCATAGATTTAATTCTTCCCCCAAGGTACCTTATTTTAAACAAGTTGACCGGGCAGAGCAACACTGGAAATTTTCCGGATAGGTTAAATCCAGCAGTTTATCTCCCGGCTTGGCAGTGTTGCTAAATCGTGATAGCATACAGAAAATGGGACAAATTACCCAGGAAGATATTGCCAGAAGACTGAACCTCTCCCGGGCCACAGTCTCTCTGACCTTAAACCGGCGAGCCTCAGCTTACCGGATTCGGCCAGAAACCCAGCAGCAAGTCTTACAGGCTTGTCGGCAGTTAGGTTATTCACGGAATATGTGGGCTGCTTCCTTGCGGGCGAGAAAAAATAATCTGGTCGGCATTGTTGGCGCGGCTTATCAGGTACCGGTCAGGCAAGCCAGGCAGAACTTCATCGCCCAGTACTTTAAGGACAGGGGCTTCCGGGTTGTTCTTCAGGATTTCCACTGGGCTGAGGATAAAATCAGCCTTCTAAAGGAAATGGAAGAACTGAGACCAGAAGCGCTAATCGTGGCTGAACCAGAGCCAGAAACAGTTATTGAGTACCTGAAGAGCGTGAAGGAAAAAGGAGTAGTCGTGGTTCTGGTAGATGGTCCGCAGGCAAAAGGGATTAACCAGGTGAGGATTGACCGGCAAGAAGCGGTTTATAAGGGAGTCAGCCACCTTTTCCGCCAGGGATATGAAAAAGTGTTCCTCACTTTGCCCAAGAATTTTTCCTATTGGGCGATGGCCGAAAGATTCAAAGGATTCCTAAAGGCCTGCCGGGAATTTGGGGAAAAGAGTTCTCCCTGGCAATCGCTTATCTGGAACAATGACCAGCAATACGATGATTCTTTCTGTCTTGGCTATCAAATTGGTCAGCAACTCTGGCGCCAGAAAAAGATTTTCCCTTTTGGGATTATGGCTTTGAATGACCAGGTCGCGATCGGTTTAATGAAGTTCTTGCTGGAGAAAGGAGTAAAAATTCCTAACGAAGTCGGTCTGGTTGGCTCAGAAAATCTGACAGAGGCCAGGTTTGTCGCCGTGCCGCTTACCAGCGTCTCTTTTCCGGTGAAAGAGTTGGCGGAGAAGGTTGGGGAAATTGTCTTACGGCGAATCGCTGGCCAACCAGGTTGGCCCAGGAGCGTTACCCTTAAACCGGAATTAGTAGTCAGAGAATCATCTTTGAGAAAACCAGGAGCTGGAGAAGGTTGTTTAGGCCGATAGCCAGGTGGCGGCGAAAAAGTAGACAGTGGCAAACGCCTCGGCCTATCCTTGATTCTGGCATTCCTGGTGCTAAATAGGAGGGGGAATGAAGGGAAGAATTTTATGGCTTCAGTTTTTCTGGTGGTCAACTGTCTTGTTGGCTGGTGGCCGGATTATCTATCCGGCAAAAGGAAACATCAATCTGGATGAAGGAACTGTGGAAGCCTGGGTGAGGCTTGATTTTGAGCCCCAACAGACAAGTCAGGAGTACAAAGTGCTTTTGCCTCTTTTCCAGTTTACTGACCCGGAAGCGAAGGTAAACATTGTCATTGCCTACTCCTGTCCTGCTGGGAGTCAGGCTTGCTGGTATCTCAGTCTGGATAGCGGTGGGGAGAAACTTCTTCGGCTATCGGCTCTACCTCGGGGTTGGCAAAAGGGAGAGTGGCACCAGATTGCTTTAACCTGGAAAGCCAATCAGGCTAAACTTTACCTTGATGGAAAACTGGTCAGCGAAGCGAAAAGCAATCAGCCTTTTAAGGGAGAAGTGAAAAGCGGGGAGATTTTTATTGGAGATAGATGGACTTCAGACAAGGTTAAAACAGAGGCAGTAATAGACGAGTTGAGAATTTCTAACGTGGAAAGAAAGGTGGAAGAACTTGGTTTTTCCGGCAGGCTGAAACCAGATCCCTTTACTCTGCTGCTGGAGGATTTTGAGCAGCTGGCTGGGGAGGGGCAAGAAATTCGCACCAAACCGGTTGTGTGTTCCAGTCATTCTGGAGAAAAATTCGGGCGGGTCTCTGGCGGAAAATCAACGACGGGTAAGTTTGGCCAGGGGCTATCTCTTTACTAAACTGGGGGCAAGATGATCAACTTGCGGAAAGCAATAAATTTTCTCCTTTTTCTTTACGCTTCTTTTGCTTACTCCGGAGAGCTTAGTCAGTGGAAAAAATTTCCGGTTGTTTCTGTGCCGTTGATAGAAAGTGCTCCGGTGATAGATGGAATTGTGGAAAAACGGGAGTGGTTTGCCGCTGCTAAGATTTCTTCTCTGGTTGATTATTACACCGGGCTAAAGACTGAAGACAACACTTTTGTTTATTTGGCTTATGACCAGGAAAAATTTTATGTGGCTTTTCAGTTTGAGAGACCGGCGAACGCCCGGATACCAAGAGCCGATGTGGACCAAAGAGATAAAGGACTGGGCCAGGATGATGTTTTTGAAATGTTGCTGGACGTGGAGCATAAGCACACCAGATATTTTGATTTCGGTGGCAATGTCCGAGGGGTTTTTTGGGATGGAATTGGCAAGCCTAATGTGGATAAAAGCTGGAACGCAAACTGGCAATATAAAGCGAGGACTACTCATTGGGGCTGGGAAGGAGAGATTGCCATAGCCTTTGAAGACTTTGGCTTAAAGACCCCTTCCCCTGGGACAGTCTGGGGAGCAGACTTTGTCAGGAACGAGCGGACGCCGGTGGATAGACTAGCCCTCTGGTCTTTTCGCGGAAAAAACTGGCATAAGTTTACCAACTTTGGCCACCTGATATTTTCCGGAGAACCCCTAACTATTTCTCTGGAACAGTCAGGGTGGCTTGACCAGCAAGCCGGTGTTCAGGTTAGGCTTTCCAATTTTTCCCACCAGGCTAAGTGGGTGAAATGTCTTCTGGAAATAAGAAAAGCCGAGACAAACCCGGGTGAGTACTTCTACCCGGCCGTGGAAAATGCCCTCACCGAAGACTTAGGCTTTGCCATTTTAGCTAACCTGGAGCAAGAAATTGAAAATAACCTCAAGCCTTACCCGGTGGTAAAAAGAGAAGAGAAAGAAGTAGAAATTGCCGCCGGCCGGAGTGATTACCTCTCCTTTTCTGTCCCGGCGGAGCCTGGACATTACCTGGTTGTTTACCGACTGGCGGCTGGGGAAAGAATTCTAACCGCGGCGCTCACTCCCTTTAAGGTAACTTTACCTTTGGCCATCAGGGTGGAATTTTATCCCTATTCCAGTGGGACAATGTTTTACCAGGTGGATTTGAAAAGGCTCACCCAAAGGTTAAGAGGAGGTGTTAGCCTGGAAGTTTCCCTTATTCAAGAGGGAAAGATTCTTACCAGAAAAGAGGTAGGCGTTGATTCCCGAGAACAGATAAGGGGAGAATTTCATCTCAAGAAACCAGTCGGCACTTATTTGGTGAAAGCCAGCCTCAAAGAAGGAACCACGACCCTGGCGGAAAATTCAGAACCGGTGATTGTCCCGGAAACGCCAGGGTGGCTGGGAAATCAGATTGGGAAAAGAGTGGCGGTCCCTGAGCCTTGGACGCCAGTGAGGGCGAAAAAGGATACTTGTGAAGTCTGGGGCCGAAAATTTTCCTGGAAACAAGACAATTTTCTCCCCGAGATAGAGGTTTTAAGCCAGCCTATCTTAGCCAGGCCGATAGAGTTTGGAGTGAAAAATGAGAGAGGGGAGAAAATTACCTGGAAATCCAGGCATTTCCACCTGGTGAGCCAGGCAGCTGACCAAGCCACTTACCAGTTCAAACTTTCTACTGACCGGCTCACTGTGCAAGGGAAAGAAACCGTGGAATTTGACGGAATGGTCTGGCTAAATCTGGAGATAGTACCGTCTTTCCCCCAGGAAATCAAAGCCGTCTACCTGGAAATTCCTTTGAAAAAAGAATTTGCTAAATTGTACACTTGCGGAGAACCGTTAAGCGGTGACCGACTGGCGGAAAAGCTAACCGGTCTCATTCCGCCAGAGGGTTTCAGCCATCGTTTCACCTATGCTGCCTGGATAGGGAATGAAGAGCTCGGAGTCCAGTGGTTTGCGGAGAATGACCGAAACTGGTTTTTAACCAACCAGGAAAAAGCCATTGAGGTAATTCCGCAAACTGATAAGACTGTTCTTAGAATAAACTTCGTTGAGGGCGAGACGAAACTATCCCAAGGTCTTCAGTTGTCCTTCGGTCTTATCCCCACACCCACCCGGCCAAAACCAGAGAACTGGTCCGACTGGCATTTCTTCCAATATGCCGGCACCTTTCCCCGGGTAACTGAAGAAATCCGACAGAAAGAACCCAAGAGTGCTTGGAAATGGGAAAGAAACTGGAAATGGATTGATGAAGGAGGCCTGGAGAAAGATGGAGTAACTATCCTCATTTTTCACGGCTCGTCCTGGACAGAAATTTTCGGCTATCCTGGGACATTCAACGAGGAAAAGAAGAAACTGCTGAAAGAATGGGTAGCGCTCTGCCACAAGAAGAACATTAAGGTTTTAGTTTATACCGGCTGGGGAGTGAGTATTGAAGGACCGGAGTGGAAAGATTTTGGCAAGGAAATGGTGAGACTGCCCTTGAAAAACACTGGTTATGCTACCTACCGGCAGTGCCCAGCCTCCCTTTTCACTGATTGGTTTCTTTACAAATGCCAGGAACTAATCAAGGAATTTGACATAGACGGCCTTTTTCTTGACTCTACCGCTTCTTTGTCAGAATGTAATGGCGCCCATGGCTGCGGCTGGCAGGATAGAGAGGGCAGACTCCGTTCCTCTTTCCCTATCAGGAAAACCAGAGAACTTTTTCGCCGGCTATTCACCTTGTTTCACCAAGAAGGAAAAAAAGACGGCTTGATTTACAGCCATCAATCTCCGCCAGCGATTATGCCGATAGAAAGTTTTGAAGATGTCAGGTGTGGCGGAGAATTCGCTCAGTTTTACCAGGGAGAATTTGACGAGAAGTACCTTGGCTATGTCATCGCCAAGCTAGGCGGGCAGCCGTACGGGCTTTTTTCCGAGATGGCTAACAAGAACTGGATGAACCCGCCGGTGAAAGTCAACGAAGTTCTGGCGATTGCCGTCCCGTTAAACATCTCCTTGAAAACCCAAAACGCTTTTGCTATCCAGGACTATTCCCTTTTAGGAGAGCCGATGCCGAAAATTCACCAGGCCTGGCGCTGGGTAGAAGCAAGCAAAGCTTGGTATCTTCCTTGGTGGAAAAACCAGGCATTTATTTCTTTAAACCCGAAAGAACAGGTAATCAGCGCCCTTTGGGTGAAAAAGAGAGAGAAAGCCCTGGTTTGTATCTCTAACCTCTCCCGGGAGAAAAGAAAACTGGCAGCAGAAATCAAGCTGGACAGTCTTGGCCTGCAAGAGGTAGAAATCACTGACGCGATTACTGAAGAAAAAATCGAGAAAATCGCCGGAAAAATTTTTCTGGAGATAGAGGGAAGGCGTTATCGGCTGCTAAAAATTTATCCGGCTAAACCTTGAGGGAAAAAACCGGAGAGAGAAATGGGTAAATTAGCCATTAACCGAGGTCAACCTGTTAGGTCACCTTTTCCTGCTAACTGGCCAGAATTTGGTCTGTCTGAAGAAAAAGCCTTGCTTCGGGTACTAAGAAGTGGCAAGTGGTGGATGTACGCCTACCTTCCGGAACGGCTCTCAGAAGTGGCAAGGTTTGAAAAGAAGTTTGCCAGTTTTCACCGGGTAAAACACTGCCTAGCGGTAAGCAGTGGCTCGGCGGCTCTGGAAATCTGTGTTCGGGCTCTGGGGATTAAGCCTGGCGATGAGGTGATTACCACCCCTTACACCTTCATTGCCACGGCCAGTTGCCTTCTGAACCATTACGCCTTTCCTGTCTTTGTGGATATAGACCCAGAGACCTATCAAATAGACCCGGACAAGATTGAAGAGGCTATCACCCAAAGAACCAGAGCCATCATCGCAGTCCACCTTGGCGGCAATATGGCTAATATGGAGGCTATTAGGAAAATCGCCAGAAGATACCGGCTGAAGGTGATTGAAGATGCTGCTCAGGCCCACGGTAGCTTTTACCGAGATGGAAGAGGCGCTGGCAGTATCGGCGATATGGGCATTTTCAGTTTTCAGTGGTCCAAGAACCTAAACTGCGGAGAAGGAGGGGCAGTTACCACTAACAGCGAGAAACTGGCTGACCTTGCCTGGTCTTTGCGCCATTACGGCCGAAAAAAAAATGGTGTTTGGTACCAGCATTACCGACTGGGCTGGAATTTAAGAATGAGCGAATTTCAGGCGGCAGTTCTTTCTGCCCAGTTGAAGAGACTAAAAAGCCAGACTCTGAGAAGAATGAGAAACTACCAGTATCTTAGCCGACTGATTTCCCCTCTGCCTGGTATAAAGCCGATGAAACTAAATCCAGAGCAAAAATCTTTCTCCCACCACCTGGTCATTTTCCGGTACCAGCCAAAAGAATGGGGAAACATCCCTTTGGCCAAGTTCCTGAAGGCGCTGAATGCTGAGGGGATTCCGGCTGGGCCTGGTTATCCAGTGCCTGTTTATCGGCAGCCAGTTTTTCGCCACCTTGATACTTGCCCAACTTCTCCTTTCATGAGCGGCCGAAAAAAACCAATTGATTACCGGAAGTTTATTCAGGCCTGTCCTTGGGCAGAACAAGCCTGCGCAGGGCGGACCATCTGGTTACCTGGTCGGTTATTGCTTGCCAGGAAAAAGGAAATGGAAACAATCGCCGCGGCTTTCTGGAAGCTATGGGAAAACCGGGCAGAATTACTCTAAAATAAATAAAACCGGCCATTTTTCCTTCTTAGTGGACGCCTTTTCCCCCTTTCGTTATAATGAACTGACCGGCCAAGGAGGAGGATGGACAAAATTCGGTATGCAGTAGTGGGTCTTAACCATGGATTAGGCCACGTAAGAGTTATTCCTGGAAAAAGCCAGCGGCAACTGGTGGCCATTTGTGACCAGGTCCCAACCCGGTTAGAGGCCGCCCAAGAGATTATTAGACAGCAGCTGAAATTGGAAACGCCGGTTAAAGCCTTCACCTCTTTTGATGAGCTGTTGGACTGGGATGAGTTTGAAGCGCTGATTATTGCTGTGCCGCCGCATCTCCATGCGGAACTGGCGGTCAAAGCCATAGCCGCGGGCAAACATATTCTCTTAGAAAAGCCGCTTACCAGCAATCTGGTCCAAGCAATGGAAATAAAGAAGGCACTCCAGAAAACCAGAAATCTGGTTTTCCAGGTTGGCTACGAAGTCCGGTCCAGCCAATTGGTGAAGAAGGCTCTAGAGATTATCAACCAGGGAGGCATTGGCCAGGTAGTCTTTGTCTGGTGGCATATGTTTTTGAAAAACGAGGGCAAGCAGTTGCCTTATTGGCAGAAAGAAAGAAAGTACGGCGGGGGTAAACTTTTTGACTGCCTTTGCCACTATATGGACATTCTCTCCCTTTTTGCTGGGGCAAATTTTGAACGAGTGACTGCCTATGGAACAGAGGTGGGCAAGACCGGGGTTAACCCTGACCGGATACCCAAGGTAGCCACAGTCATTTTTGAGTATGCCAATGGAGCTAAGGGAAATGTTAGTTTGAGCGAAGTCACTCCGACTCCAGAAAACAGTCTCTTTGGGATAGTGGGCACTGATGGGATTATTTATGGCAATCCCTGGCAACCAGAAGGAGCTGGCTCT
>JAMWDF010000260.1 GCA_023818865.1 Candidatus Omnitrophota bacterium | reverse complement strand
TACCGGAAGGAAACCGTTGGTCGCAGGAGGTTTGGACGATTCCTTTCTCTGTTTCAGACATCCCGCCGAATGTTGCCAGGTGTACCCTCACTGGGAATAGTGGCACCTTTGTCACTTATTTTGAGAAATCTCTCTGGACAGCCTGCGGATATTAAGGACGAATTGAAGAAAGACAATTTTTGTCTTTTTCAGAAGGGCTGAATGATAGTTCCTCTACTGAGGATACTTAGGTAATCTATCCTTTTCACCTTGCCTGTGTTTGTCCCCCTATGTTAAACTATACTTCCAGAGAATACGTCAGAGAAAACCCTATTTTCAGGATTAAAAACACTTAAGGAGGCAGAAAAATGAAAAAATGGACAAGAAAAATAGCCTTATCAGCCATTGCTACTATTTTTAGTCTGACCGGACTTCAATCAGCAGATTTTAAGCATCCAATCTTAAAAGTCCCCAAGATGACGAAACCGCCGGTGATTGACGGAAAAATTCAACCTGGAGAATGGTCCCAGGCAGCCGCTATCACTGGTTTTGCCGCTGGCGGTCCTGGTTCCACGGAGAGTTTGGTCCCAGAAGTTCAACAGGTGGCTTGGTTCTTGGGATATGATGATACCTATCTTTACTTAGCTATGCGTTCACCTAACCCGAAAGGCACCTATCCGGTCGCCAGGGTAAAAGACGATGATGATATTGGGGTGCTTTTTGAAGACCATGTAGAGATTCAGATCTGTCCTTTTGACCGGGATAAGGCTACCCGTCCCGGGGTAGGCTTTTTTAAGATGATGGTCAATCCCAAAGCAGCCATGATTGATCAATATCTTTTCAATGGTACTCCAGGGACAGAAGAACTCTGGTCCACTGGCGGAGAAACAAAATGCACTGTCACTCCAGATTACTGGGACCTGGAGATGTCAGTAGAAATCGCCAGATTGAAGATTAGCAAACTTGAAGGCCACAGTCTGGTAATACAGTTGGTAAGAACTGATTTCTGCGGAGGAATCTACTTCGCTGGCTGGGTTAATGCTCCCTGGCTCTCTTGGGACAAATTCGCCGAGGTTCAGTTTGATGCCTCAGCCCCTATCTTCCAGTTCCAAAGATTGGGCGAGATCATGGCTGGTGATTTAGATACCGTAGTGACTATCACCGGCAGTAAGGACACCCTGTTGCCGGTTGACGTCGAAGTTCTGGTGGAGAATGCTGACGGTAAGGTTATCTATCAGAATAAACAAACAGCCACCGTGAAACTCGGAGAAACCAAGACTCTTACCTGGTCAGCCAAGGGATTACCAGTAAGTAGCGTTGATGTCAATTCTAAAAACAGGAACTACTTTGAGATTCTTGCCACCTTCAAACAAGGCGGTAAAACTTTCACCCTTTACCACAACCGTTCGCCTTTCATCAAGTTTGACGATAACTTCAGGAAAAAATATCTAGAACCATGGCTGGCCGGCCGACCACAGAGTGGAGAGTGGGAATACAAATTTGCTTATCTCCCTTACTCCAACAAAGCGGAAATTTCAGTTGACCTGGACTTCTTTGGCGTGCCAGAAACTATTCAAAAGGCAGCTAGCTTTTCCGTTGTGGTCAGAAAAAAAGGCGGTAAGGAAGTGATTGGCCAGGGCTCCGGCACCATCCAGCAACTTTCTGGCTCCACCCTTATTTCTTTGCCAGAATTGCCAGACGGTCAATATGAAACTCTTATCAGACTGCTGGATACCTCTGGCAAGAAAATACTTTCAGAAAAGACCTGCCTATTTGAGCGGAAGCATTACCCCTGGGAACACAATACTATCGGTTTAAGCGATGAAGTAATTCCCCCATTCACCCCGGTAGAAATAAAAGGTTCCAGTATTTCGGTCTGGGGGAGAACTTACCAGGTTGGGGGAAGCGGGTTGCCAGAACAGATAAGTATCGCTCCGCCTACTGGTAATCTTGGCCGCGTAGAATCTCTCCTGGCCAGTCCGGTAAGACTGGAGTTGACTGCATCAGGCAAAACTGTTGCCTTGAAACCTGGGCAGATAACCCTTACGGGAAAGAAAGACCGGGCAGAATGCGCCGGAGTGGCGGAAACTGAAAACCTCCAGGCTAAAATTAACTCGGTGGTGGAATACGATGGTTGGTACCAGGTAGAACTGAAGCTGATACCAACTTCCCCTCTTTCAGTGGACGCTCTGGATTTACTTATTGATTTCCGGGACACAGTTGGTGATAAGGGAAATCCGCCTTTCCCGATTGACACCCTTTATGTTCAGCGGATGGGAGATGGCCGCTATGGCAACTACTTTGGGGCAATCCCAGACAAACCAGGTATTCATTTTCAGAGCACCTCTCTCCTGAAGTACAAGAAGAAGACCAAAGACTGGAAATCTTTTGTGCCTATTAGCTATATTGGTAACGGTGACCGGGGTTTGTGGTTTTTTGCCTGGAGCGACGCTGGCTGGGAACTGAAGGATGACCAAGCCATGCTCAGCGTAGAAAGAATGAAGGATAGGGTTGTTAGAGCCAAGATAAGATTACTAGCTGGACCGGTTACTCTCTCAGGAGGGAGAAAACTGCAGTTTGCTCTCCAGGCAGCTCCGGTAAAACCTAACGATTCACGTTATCGCACCAGGCTAAAGGAAAACTTTATGGCTCATGATACCCGCGGTTATCGTTACTGGGGTGATTCGGTAGACGGATACGCTCTCCACCGGGAAGAAGATTTTAAAGCCTTAAGGAAGTTTCTCCTTTACGGACCAAGAGACCAAAAAGAAGGCCAGGAGTATAGG
>JAMWDF010000259.1 GCA_023818865.1 Candidatus Omnitrophota bacterium | reverse complement strand
TCAAGGTGAGAACGTCCCATCCGCAGTCCAATAACGCCTGCCTTTAATTTTTTCATCTTGTCTCCTGGCCTGTAAATTATATCTTATCTTTTTCCCCTACTTAAGAGTGTGTGTTTCCCTATTCCAGTTCCGGACCCCGGATACCGTAGTCCCAGGGTGAACCGAATGGCTTAGCTGAGGGATAACTAGGGGCTGAGTCTGGCTGAATTTGGTTGAGAAGAGAAACGCTCTCCCGAACAATTATTTCTCCGGCTTCTGGAACCAGGTTGGAGTAACTTGTAAGAATGGTTTCATAACCTCCACCATCAGCTTGAAAGGCACAGGCATCAGGGATATAACCGGCGCAACCATTAGCCAGTTCCACCACCACCGTATAAGGGAAATGGCTGACTTTTTTAATTCCCAGGCCGAGGCTACAGAAGAATTCGCCTGGATTGGTGATAAAAATTGATGGGCCAAGTTTGATTGCCTGAATTTCTATTTCTGCTACTGGTTGGGTGTTAGTGAGATAATCGGCAATGATTAATTCCTTGGCAAAGGTCCAGTCAGTGGAAGAATGAGGCACCTGGTTTTGCACTATTTCCCAACTATCTTTTACCCTGGTCGGAGATGGCTTTCGGCGGGGGATTTTTAGTATCTTATTCCTAAAGTCAATCGTTGCCGAGCCAACCGGGGGATAAGCCAGTCCTTTCAAAGCCTCGGCTGCTACCCTTTGTCCCAGCCTCCAGGCGTAGTTTTCCCCAAACTCTATCTCAGTTGAAGAAAGGTTATCCACCTGAGTAACATCACCGCAGGCTCCATTGAGAAATACCAGCCCGGTTGACTTCCCCATTACTTTTCTGATGGTTTCTTCTAAGTAAAAGACCCAGTCAGCGCTGACTCCTCCAGGGCCAGTTGTTCCGTGGCAGGCATAGTTAACCAGGCAGGCAAGTAGCCTGTTGGAATTTGTCCACACACCGATGACAATTACTTCGGGGTCCACTGGGCCAGCCGGGGCGACGATGTCGGGGTTGCCTTTACCCGGATGAGTGTAGGTGCGTCCATTTTTCATCCGAAAACGCCGGTTAAAGATGCAAGAAGTTTCTTTGCCTTTCCAAAAGGAAAGGCTTACTTCCGCCAATTTTCTCTGACAACGACTGACTGCCGCTGTTGCTTTCTCTATCACCAAATCCGTGTAGAATGGATCTGGGATAGTTGAATGTTTAACGATTAAATCTTTAACCGGGGACGGAGCTTCTTGATACTCTTCAGGAAAAAGACCGAAAACCCGGACGCTGCTGTGGGTGTGAGAAGCAGCTATCAGAATAGATTCCGGGGGAAGATTAAATTTTTGCTGGAGTCTTTCTCGGATAGCCACGACCAATTTTCTTGGAATCACTAGAAGGTCAGTGCCTATAAATACTGCTGTCTTTTCTCCGTCATCAACCATCAAGGCTCGAATTTTTATCGGGTCGTGAACTTCCTGGTTGTAGGCCTTGCCGTACCCTCCAGGTCTTTCGGTGCCTACCCAGGGAGTGATATCTTCTTCTTGAAAGGCTGCTTTCATTTCTGCCTCCTTTCCATTAATAGCTGGTACATCGTCTGAGCATTCTCCAACATGTGATGGTTATTATTAAAAAAGACAAAAATTCTCTCGGGAGAAGAACCGACCAACTTATCTCTCAAGTCGGTCAGCTCAGTCCTTGAATAATTATGGCTATACCAGGCAGTTCGGCCGTGCATCCGAAGATAAATAGTTTCCCCAGGAAAGATTTTCGCTTGAACATCAGGGGAATCAACTGATACCAGGGTGAACTTTTTTGCCAGCTGGTCACAAAGGGAGTGGTTTCTTAGGAGATGGAGATTCCTTAACTCCAGGGCAAATCTTTTGCCAAGATTCAAGAGACTAGCAAAATCCAGAATCGTTTCGGTTGCCTTTAGGGAAGGGGGAGTCTGAAAGAGATAAAAATCAATCTGCTGGTCCAAGGGAGCCATCCGAACAAGGAAATCTTCCCAAATAGGGAGAGCGACCGGACTGAAACGGTGCTGGTGAGTTACCAATCGGTGTACCTTAACTGCCCAGCGAATCTTCCCGCCTTTAACCGCCCAGCTTTTTACCTGCGCAGGGAAGGGAAAGCGATAAAAAGAAGCGTTAAGCTCAACGGCGTTTAGCCCGGAAAATTGAAGATACCAATCCAGAGTTCTATCTTGGTTCCAGGAGTAGTACCAACCGCTGGTTCCGACATAAATTTCCATGAAAATGTTCCAGTTTATCAGGGCAGACTGTTGCCTAAAAGAATGCCCTCATTACCGCAAAAAATGCCAGCGACGCATCCAGTCATTAAAGTAGCGAGAGTAGCAGCCAAAAGGGCAATTGGTCCTAACCAGGCTAATTCGTTTCGCCGGGAAGGAGCCAGAGCGGCAGTCCCGCCGACAAAGATAGCAATTGAAGCAATGTGGGTAAACCCACACAGAGCGTAACTAAGGATGACGATGCTCCGAGGGTCAGAAAACGCTGCCTTAGCCGCCAGTTGGGCCAGTTGTTGGTAAGGCACTACCTCTGTAAGAAGTACTCTCTCACCCAAGAGTTTTGCCGCCAACGGGATGTCAGCTGGATGAATGCCAAGCACTGCCGCAAAAGGATAAAAGATTCCCTGGAGAAAAAGAGTAAGAGAAATAGGCCAAGGTAGCTTCAGCCATTTCCCTACAATAGCTATGCCCTGATCAAGAAGATGCAACAAACCTAATAGAGCAATCAGCAGCGCGGCAATATAAGCCGTCAGTCGCAGCCCGTC
>JAMWDF010000037.1:13833-16162 GCA_023818865.1 Candidatus Omnitrophota bacterium | reverse complement strand
CCCAAAACTTTTGGGCAAATTGACCTTGTTAGGAGAGAATCAGCCTTCTCGTCGGTATAAGATAACCAAAGTGGTGAATATTCAATCGTCTCATCTTCGCCATATCAAGAAGTTTATTCTTGACCAGGCCCGACTGAAAAAGTGGGCGGGAAAGGTAAATATAGGTTATTCCGCCTTTCATGGAGCCGGCCGTTTCTCTGTCCCGAAAATTTTGAAAGACATAGGCTTCAGGCGCTTAAAGGTCATCCATAGCCTTAATAAAACCGACGGTCTTTTCCCCTGTTTTCTTCTGGAGCAGCAGCCAGACCCGGGCGACCCAGTAGCCGCCGGGATAGCCAGGGAAGAGTTTGGGCGAGAATATGGCCGAAGGCTCTTAAAGCACTTAGACTTTCTCATCGGCACTGACCCTGATGCTGATCGGACCGGGATGATTATCAAAGTTCCAGGGAAACAGCAGCAGGTATACAAAGAAATTCTGGCCCGGCCACCCCACCTTACCCTGCCGAAAGCCTTGGCTCGCACCGAGGCAAACGGTGATTGGCTACTTCTTGATGCTGATTTAGCCTGGACCTTGCTTCTGTGGTACCGGCTAGAGAAGAAAAGATTAGCCGGGGGAGATTTCAGTGAAGATTTTATTGTGCTTAACCACTGCACCAGTGATGCCCTGGCTGCTGTGGCTCTAAAATATGGAGTGGGCGTGGTCAAGACCTGGGTTGGTTTTGCGATGATTTCCGAAGCGATTGACCGGGTCTGGAAAGGAGAAACTCTTTCGCCGGAGCAGCAGCCCCATCTGATTTATCAGGCCATTGCTATGGAGAGCCGGCGAGTGAATGTGGGTGCTTTTGAACAATCTAACGGGTTCAGCATTTTTGGTGGTCCACCATTGCCAGGAGAAAGATTAGGTGAGAATGGCCATGTCCGGGATAAGGACGGGACGTTGGCCGCGGTACTTCTCGCTGAGATTGCTGCTTACGCTAAGTCAGAGGGGCTGGAACTCCTGGAATTGGTTGACCAGAAAATTTACCTTGATCCCCAAATTGGTCTGTTTGCTACCTATTATGAACCCGAACCGTACTGGGGACAGTATGAAGGACTGACCGGGCTTTCGCGAAAAATTGAAATTTTGAAAGAGGTAGAGAAACTAAGCACCCAGGTGAAGGAGGGTCGCCAAATTAATATCGGCCAGTACCGGGTGAGTCGGGTGGAAACCTATCGGACCGGCAAGTACGACCGGGTCCATCAATGGGAAGGGTTTCCTGATGAAGGTATCCGGTTTTTCTTTGGGGAGGGCGGGATGAACTATCTGACGGTCAGACCTTCAGGGACCTCCCAGTGTTTGCGGATTCACATTCAGTTGAAAGGCGAAGAGCCTACGGAAGAAAACCTCTTAGAGAAGAAAAAAGAAATTTACATTGCCTGCAAAGAGACAGTAAGGGAGTTTCGCCGGATGATAGGTTTAAAATAGGAACCAGACCATGGAAGAAAACCTGGAGCAAAAACTTCAGTCTCTTCTTAAAGAAAAAGAAGGATTGAAAGAGGAACAACTGAAGGTAGTGCTGGAGGAAAGAGAAAAAACCAGTGCTCCCCTTGGGTACCTCCTTATCAGGTTTGGTCTATTGCCAGCTGAGCGCTGGTATTCATTCGTTCTCCGGGAACTAAAAATACCCAGCCTCAACGTCAAGGAAATGGAAATCCCCCGAGAGGTGCTCAACTGCCTGCCAGAGTTTACCTGTAAGAAATATCAGGCCATTCCGATTCACAAGGGTGGTGGGAAACTGGTCTGTGCGATGGTGGATCCAACTGACCGGCAGGTGCTCACAGAGCTGGAGAAGATTTCCGGGTTGAAAATAGAACCGCGACTGGCTAAAGAAGAGGAGATTCGGGAGTCGCTGGACCGGCTTTTCGCCCAGGGAAGTTTAGAGATTATTTCTCCAATCCAGAAACTCTCTGGCCGGGAAGTTGTTTCTCCAGTGGCAGTCAAGGAGGCCGCTGAATCTTCAGCTGCTCGGATAGTGGAGAATATCGTCAGTCAGGCGGTGGAATTGCGGGCCACTGATATCCACCTGGAAGTAGAAGAAGAAGGTTTGCGGACCAGGTTCCGGATCAATGGTTTGTTGTATGAGTTTCCGCCTCCGCCGCTGGAACTTCACTCAGCGGTCGTCTCCCACATTAAAGTGCTGGCCAATCTGGATATTGCGGAGAAAAGAGTCCCTCAAGATGGCTACTTCAAGATTAGGTTACCCAACCGGGATGTTGATTTGCGCGTGTCTACCTTCCCCACCATTTTTGGGGAGATGGTCGCCCTGCGTGTCCTGGATAAGGCCAACAT
>JAMWDF010000037.1:0-13823 GCA_023818865.1 Candidatus Omnitrophota bacterium | reverse complement strand
ATTCTTTCCGGCCTGGAACAGCTTGGTTTTCTGCCAGAGATATTACACCGTTGGCGGATGCTACTGGATGAGCCTTACGGGATGCTACTGGTTACTGGGCCAACTGGAAGTGGAAAAACAACCACTCTTTATTCTTCCTTGAACGAATTAGATAGTATCCACCGCAAGATTATGACCGTGGAAGACCCGGTGGAATATCATCTGAAGAATGTTGACCAAACTCAGATTAATCCTAAAGCTGGCTTGACCTTTGCCGCAGCTTTGAGGTCAATTCTTAGGCAAGACCCGAATGTGGTTATGATTGGTGAAATTCGGGACCTAGAAACTGCTTCCATTGCTTTCCGGGCGGCTCAGACTGGCCAGTTAGTTCTGTCCACCCTCCATACCAATACTGCGCCAGGGGCGGTCATCCGGTTACTGGATATGGGAGTGGAATCGTATCTGGTAAGTGCGTCGCTAATCGGCGTGTTGAACCAGCGGCTGGTCCGCACAATCTGTCCTCATTGCCGAGAATTTTACCGAGCTTCTCCGGAAGAAGTGAAGGAACTTTCCCCTGACCTGGTGGGCCAAGATATTCGTTATGCCCGGGGGAAGGGATGTCACCGGTGCAAAGGTACCGGGTTTGCTGGCCGCACTGGTCTTTACGAATTGATGGTGATGAACGAGGAAATCAGACGGCTAACTGTAAGGAATCCTTCAGTGACGGCTCTCCGGGAAGCCGCCAGGGCAGCGGGAATGAAAACCCTGCGTGAAGACGGCATTTGTAAAGTAATATCTGGACTTACTACCATTGGGGAAGTAATTTATACCACCAAGAAAGAGGATGAGTGAAGCAGGAGAAAGCAGAGAAAGAGGAGAGAAATGAATATAAGCGTTTTTGGCAAAAAGGGGAATTGGTACCGGGGTAATCTTCATCTTCACACTAATTTTTCTGATGGCACCTTGGCCCCTGAGGAAATATGTTCTTTTTACTATCAGGCAGGCTACCAGTTTGTGGCTTTGACAGACCACTGGAATTTTACCCAGGTGAACCTATCCTATGATAACTTTATCACCATACCAGCAGTGGAATACCATAGTGGTGTTTACCACATTGTGGCGCTGGGGGTAAACCGTCTTCTCCCTCAAAGCATCAAAAGTCCCCAGGAAATTATTGACGCCATCAACCAGGAAGGAGGAATACCGATTATGGCTCACCCTTACTGGTCAGGAATTACCTCAGGGGACCTGATGGCTCTCCAGGGTTTTTCTCATCTGGAGATTTACAACAATGTTTGCCAGATTACCAAAGGAAAGGGTTTTTCTTCAGTGCACTGGGATGAACTGCTTCAGAGCGGTCGGCAGTTATTCGGCGTGGCGGTGGATGATGCCCATCACCGTCCTAGGCAGACAATGGAAGATGACCTGATAGGTAGCTGGGTCATGGCAAAGGCTGAATCTCTGGATGTTGGTAGCCTCCTCCAGGCAATCAGGCGGGGTGATTTTTACTCTTCTACCGGTGTTACTATCCACGAAGTTTCTTTCCTCGGCGACAGGCTAACTGTTCATACCAGTCCAGTTCAAGAAATCAGGTTCATTAGCCAGAATGCCCAGGGTGAGCGCGTTTCCGGGTGCGGCCAGGAGATAGATAAGGCTGAGTATGAGCTCACCGGTACTGAACGCTATTTAAGGATTGAAGCTGTGGACCACCACCACCGCTTTGCCTGGACCAATCCCTTTTATTTTAACCAGGTCTGACTTTTGGAATGTTGAAAATCCTGGCGGTCTTGATTTTTCTATCACCAATTGCTTTTTGGCCATTACCAGCCTGGCCTGACCGGAAGGAGTCACTTACCTTCAGTATAGGCTACCGCGTTTACTCCCTCAGCGCTGACGGTAGGCAGAAGAAAACATTGAAGTTAGCTGGTTGGTACCCTGCCTGTCTTAAGGCGCAGTCATCCAGTTACGGTGGTTCTGTTACCGGCCAGGTGGTGGAAGAAGCCGAACCCTGTCTGGAAAAAGGTCCTTATCCTGTGTTTGTTTTTTCCCACGGTTATGGCGGTAGCGGCCTCAGTTATGCTTATCTGGCTGAGTATCTGGCTTCCCGCGGCTGGGTGGTGGTGGCTCCTGACCATAACGACCGCGATGCCGCGGTGAGAATTACCGGACCGGTAAGGAACTATGATCGAAAAGGCCTCTTAAATCAGGCCAGGGAGGTTGCCTCTTCCAGTGTTTCAGACAGGGTAAAATATGTTTACCGGCTGGAAGAAATGAAACTGATCCTTGAGTGGTTAGGAAAAAGGGACGGACCACTTTCTCCATTGATTGATGAGAATCAGATAGCAGTGGGCGGCCACTCTTTCGGCGGGTTCACGGCTCTGGGGGTTTCAGGCACTCTCAAGGAGTACCATGACGCCAGGGTGAAAGCCCTCTTGTTACTTTCTACTGGCGCCGGCGGATACCTTTTTACGGATGAAGAAATTGCTTCGGTGAAAATTCCTTCAATGCTTTTCCTGGGAGACTTAGAAAGAAAGGCTTTGCGGGGTAGGGATTTGACCATGGAAGCGATTGCGGAAAAACTTTACGGAAAATTGCCGGAGCCGAAATACCTACTTTGGGTGAAAAATGCCGGACATTTGTCTTTCTGTGACCAGGTTACTTCTGGCTGGAAAAGGCCGGTCCGGAACAATCTGGCTATCTTTGAACTTGTCAGCCGCTATGCGGCTGCCTTTCTCAATCAGTATGTGGCTGGCAGGAAAGAAAGTGAGCAAATTCTTCAGCAACCGGATAAACTTCTCACCCGTTATCTCCATCAACCATAAGAAAAGTGAGGCGGCTTGGCAGTTTCATCCAGCCAGGTTAAACAATTTTCTGTCATAGGGTAAACTACCCTTTCGGATGTCTCAGTTGGTCAATCCTTAACCGGCTGGTCTTCAACAAGGAGTCTAGTAAAGACAAAGGGAGAATTTAGTGACCTACTCGGTAGGTCTCACTCCAGAAGGCAGCGAATCACTTTCAGGCAGTCGCTCTCAACCTGCTTTAGGAAATCTTGCCAGTGTTGCGCGTAACGGTAGAGAGCCAGGGAAGCCAGTTTCTTGGTAATCAGAGCATTGCGGTAAGCAACCAGGTCCGGGCAGGAGAGAGTTTTTACCGCGCGGCTGATACCTACCATCTGGAGAAGAACCTGGGGCACATAAGTCCCCACCACCTTTTCCACCAAACCTCTTTCAGAAAGCAATATTTCCATCTTGCTGTAAAGATGGTCCTGGAGAGTCAGTAACCACTGGCTGGTCTGAAGAGAAAGCGAAGGAAGCGACTGACCAGTTTTTTCGTGCAGACCAAGAAGAACCCTTGTTTCCGCCTCACAGTTTTTCCGGATAATCTCCAGAATTTCCCGAACAAAAGCAGCTCGGGTGAATGAGTCTTTCAATAGCGCTTTTTCGTAATCGTCCCCTAACAAAAAGGCTGGCAGAACTTCAGCCAGAGAACTACAGGTGACCCCGCCTTTGTTGGCGCTGAAGTCCCGGATTTGAAGAATAGCGGAATTCCTGGCGATAAAGTCCCTGGAGGTCTCATCAAAAAAGACATTGGCGCCTTCCACGATGAAACGCAACTGAGGGAAAAGGGACAGGAAAGCAGAAACATTCCCAGCGTTGATGGTGTCTTTGAAACCGCCGCAGGGAATAAAAACATTGATGCCAGCCTTTTCCAGCCAGGGCCGAAGGGCTAAGTCAAAAAGGACGTTTCGGTGAAAAAAGGAACCATCTTCCACTTTGGACCCATCAGGAAGAGAGTAGGACTGAGGCTGTCTGGGAATTTTGAAACCACCTCGGCTGAGCTTTCTTTCCGGATAAGCCAAAGAATTCAATCTGGGCAAAGTATGTCTGGCTAAAGCCAGTTTGGCCAGTTCTTCCTTATCCAGGCCTTCCGGGTCAAAGAGCACTGCTCCTGAGTCAACAATTAAGCAGATTCTTCCCTGGAAGGAAAGAATCAGGTTAGAACCTAAATCACCGTCTGGTCCGCCAGTCATCATCAAATTGAGAGTTTCTTCTTTCCAAGACAGATGTTTAATCAGGGTGCGCAGACAGGCCAAAATTCCGGTAGTAGTCATCCCGCTATAGTTAATGCCAGCAGTAAGGTGTCTTAAAATCTCTTTCGGCTCTTGGGTAACCGTAACCATTTCTCCTTCTATTTCCAGCCCGGTCCCTTTTTTCCCGTAACTATGTAACCCGAAAAGCTTTCCGTCAGCTGTCAACCCGTAGGCATCATGGGGCAAGCCAATACTTTTCCCTGAAGAGATTGTTCGCCAATGACGATATCCCCGGGCCCGGCCGCGTTCAGCCAGCAGGTCCATAAAGGAAGCCGTACCTTCGTCCGGCCCGAAGAAGATTAATTCCTCCCTTTTGAGATAGTCAACCACCTTCTGGTGTGGCTGAATCAGGTCAAAGATGCCTTCTCCGTAATCCAAGATTACCTCTTGGCCATCCCCGGTATATTCCGGGTCAGGAACAATCACGCCTTTGGCGCCATCTTCCGCGATGTCTTTGTGTTTTAGTCTCTGAGCCACCGGCCCCAAAGCGTAGTTAAGTAAAGGCATTTCATCCAGGACATTCTCATAGTTAGTCGGAGTGGCTCTGATGAGTCTTAACCCGCCCCGGGCAATCTCCCCTGCTCGCATATGGGTGCCAGCAGCATGGAAACCGACCACAAGAATTACGCTGTATACCTTTCCTGGGAAAACGGTTGGGTCCAGCACCTCTGAACTTAGCCAGAAAGAAAAAGAGCGTTTTCCTGGCTTGTAAAAGTTAGTCCGGAAGGTACAACTCACCAGATGGGTGAGAAAGTTAAAAATATCTGCTCCGGTTGTGTCTTCCACCAGAGTAATGGCCACTTTTCTTCTATACGCCTCCAGTTCAGCTTGGATTTTCCGGGGTGAGGGAGGCCGTTTCTTCTCAGGGTTAAATCTTCGGTCAAAGAGAGAAAAAATGAGCTTGATCAGTTCCGGGTGAGACTTTAAAGTTTGGCTGATGCCCAAGCGGGTATATTCAGCCCGGTTGGCGTTGAAGACTCTTCTGGCAAAAATTTCCCGGAGATCAGGTCGGGTCAAAGCCGCCATAATTTCTTTATCCACTGGCAGCTCCTTGTGGATAAAGGTATGCAGAAAAAAAGCCGCCACCATCACAAAAAGGTATTCCTCAAAAGAAAGCGCGCCAGAAATGTAAAGATGGTCAAATCCTTCCACCTGAATTGCCAAAAGGTCTTTCAACCGGCGAAGGACTAACTGAAGTTGACCTTCAGCCGGTTGGCCTTTAAGATACAATGAACAGACTGACTGGACTCGGCCAGAAGAACCCCGATAAGTTTCCCAGTAAGCCCGGTTCAGAGTAATCCCGCTTTCCTCTAACAGCCGTCTGATCACTGGTAATGGTGAATGCTTGAAATCTTCCAGAAACATTACCCGAGTTTCGCCGGTGTCCGCTCTGCTTATTTCCACTAAGGGAACCGGGGAATTTCTGGCTCGCTTAAGAAAGGATTCATAGCGGGTCTTTGTTTCTGGGGGGACAGACGGCCCAGAGGTAATTTGGCTGAAAGCGAAGACAGACTGACCTTTTTCAATATCTTTCAGCTCTGGGACTGCTTCCGGCCTGATGATGTAGGTGAAATAACGGCCCTGTTTGCCGCGGTAATACTCTACCCGGTGGCCAGACATCACCGGGTCAAGTACCGTTTCCATTCGGTCCCGGTTAACCGGGGTGGCTATCCGCACCTGAACCCCGCCTTCCATATCCAGGGGGACTTCAGAAACCTCACTGCGCAAGACATAACCGGTAGGGGTAGCTTGGATGGTTCTGGCTGTGCTGCGCAGGAGGGTGGCTAAGGCTTCTCGGGAAAGGTTGCGAAAAAAGTAGGCTGGTAACCCTAATTCGCTTAGAACAATACCCGCCGCGGCATCAATTGCTCCAGCCGTCAGCAATCCTTCATTTGCCAGGCTCACCAGAACCTGATAGAGCAAACCCGGGTCAAGTCCGCACTCCCGGGCAATCTCGCCAATGTGCCTGGGATTAGTTTGATAGGGTAATCTTGCCATCTTTTCCTTGGGCCTCTCTTTCTAATCGTTCAGGATTTCTCTGACAATCGCCACATTTTCTTTGATTTGATTTCCAAACTTCTGGAAAACACCAGTCAGGATTAGGTCGCCAGGCTTGATGTTTTCCAAAGCAAAAGAAATGGCCTGGTAAACCTGGTTCCTGTTCTGACATAACCGGCCTGAGCCGAAAATCTTATAAGCCACGCACGGCTTTTTCACCTGCTTAATTACCTGGCACATCTTGGGAGGGTCAGAGAAATCAAAGACTTCACCGGATGACCCTTTGATGACCGTTAAGTCTTTTTTTCCCCGGCCGGTGAGATTAAAAAAACAGGCGAGGTAAAAGTCAATATCCCAGTTTTCTTCTTCAGCCAGGGCAATAAATTCCGGTTGATGCGAAGCCATTCCGCAGGGGTACCCAGTCTCCCGGATGATTTTCAGGTTGTCCTTAACCAGTTGTTTTTTCCCTTCCATTAGCAAATAGTCTAACTGGCCGCCATGGTGATAGATGAAAGTTGGCTTAAACTTAGAGCTAACAATCAGGGAGACATTGGCTTGAAAACTGGCATATTCCGGCGCGGTCTGGGCAAACCAATAAAAATTTCTTCCTTTCCCCTCGTTCCAGTATTCTCTCAGGAGGAAAACCATATGGCGGTCAGCCCGGCCGCAAAAAGCATTGATACCCTCCTCCTGAGCCTGGTCCCAGGCTTTCTTAATCTCTGCGGTCGTGTAAAAGTCAAGCATTTCCTGGTCCATTGGCCAGCCCTGATGGGAAAATCCGCCAAACGGGTTAGAACCAAGAATAATCTTTGATAGTTTATAGCCAAGGAAGTCCACCTTAGGCAGTCCATCGTTACTTAATTTCATTTTCATGCCTGTATCTTATCTCATCCTTTGAAAGACCGGCAAATCTGCTGTTAGTTTTCTTTCACTTCTTCCTGAGAGAGTCGCCGAAATCCTTCCAAGGGAAGGGCGGCTGAAGGACCGTACCATTTCCCCTCACCTGGTTTATCTCTTAGAACCACCGGGTTGACCCATTCAAAAGGCGCGCCTTCATCCGCAAACCGAATGGTGTGGTCAATGAATTCCTGGGCTAAAAGAGTTGCGGCTTGCCGGTCAATCCGGGCAATACTCCAGCAGACATAACCTAAGGGCTGGGGCCAGTAGCCGCCAAACTGATACCAGCCGTAAGGTTTCTTCTTGTCCAGACGGGAATCTTCCCAAACGGTTTTGCCTGGCAGGTCGTCGGCCCAGACCGGGGTATGGCGCAGGTAACCGTTCATAGTCAGAGAACCTTCCTGATAGGCCCGGGTCAAGGCTTCTGCTGCGGCCGTGGCGTCATCTCCTTTCAAGATTCCATAGTAGCCTGCCATTGCGGTGCTCCAGGTGTCCGGCTGACGGTTTACCTGGGTAGCAGCCAAAAGCCAGCCATCCCTTCTTTGGAAGGTCCGCTGAATGGCTCCAGCTAGTTTTCCCGCCAGATCTTTATATTCCTCTGCCTCTTTTTTCCGGCCGAGGCAGTAAGAAAGGTCTGACATCTGGGCTGCCGCTCGGAATCGGAGGCAGGAGGTAAGGGCAATTGCACCCATCGGCCTTAAAGCGTCGTGGAAAGAGGAAGCGGCCCAATCAGTGGGTGTATTCCAGTGAAGACCAGTCACCTCATCCACTGCCATTGCCTGGAAACCGAGGTGTAAACGTTCCCAAACCGGGATGTTTTGAACTGACGATTGAAGAAGCTGGCAGGCGCTGGATAGACCAGTGGTGGTCATAAAGGTATAAACCAGTTGCACCAGTTCATAGAGGTTGTCATCAGGTAGCCGGACGCCGAAAAATCCATTGCCCTGTTCCTTACCAGAGAAATAGGTCCCGGGATAAAAAACCGGTCCTAGCGGGTGCCTTTTTCTAAATTCCTCACTGCCAAGACCGGGAAGGATGATATGGTCTGGAATAGCCCAGGGAGGAATCTGTAGCCGGTTCGCTAACATCTGAGTTTCCGGTCTGTTTTGAAAAGCAAGGGTTACCTTTATCATCGTTTCCATCTCCTTGGCTGGTATGAGTCCAGATCGGCATTGCATCACCGCGTCTCGGATCCAGAAACTTGGGTATTTATCATCTCCGCCAGGAACATAGACAGTGACCGAGTGGGTAGAAAATCCAGGAACGAAATTTGCCACTCGGCGGCAGTGCTTTATCACTTTTCTTGTATGCTTTTCTAGCCAAGAAAAATTCTTGGGGTCAGGAAACATCAAGCCCCTCCATTCTCTCCACATTTTACGGTTTTCTCCCAACGACATTCAAGCAGGAGCTAATAAGATTTCCGCGGCTAGCACACAAAAAGGTACAATGATACTTGGGGAAAGCAAACTACTTCTTTTGTTTTTCCTTCTTTCTCACTTTTGCTCTGGCTGGGGTGAAAGGATGTGGCCAAGAACGTCTTTACTTTGGGATGATTTTCCTTGGTGATTTATTACTGGGTGGAGGTTGAAAGGCGGGGTATGGTCAGAAAACTTAACTATGAAATCAAATTGGAAGTAGTCAGAGAAGGTTGTGACAGGAAAACAGAGTGGTTTCAGCCGCGAGCCGGTATCCTTCCTCCGAAAAGCGCAGTCTTGACTGTTACCCAGTCTCAGTTAGGTGGCAGTGATATCTTTACTGGCCTGGCTTCAGCCTGGTCAACTGACCTTGGTCTTTCCTGGAGCGATTTCACCTTTCACCTTAATCTGGCCAGAAGAGAGGAGACAGATGGGAGCGAACTAGTTATCTGTGATGTTACCCCGCAGTGGCATGCGGCCAGCGGTAAGCTTTTGGCTACAGGTCATACTGCCAGGTATCAGGAGGGCACATTGGTGAGTGGCCAAAGGTACACTGCCTACACTGTTTACCAGCCAGAAACCCATACCTGGACAAACTGGAAAGTTCTCAAGATGCCGGACGAAAAAAAGTTTTTCTCCTGTGGAGCTGGTTGTACTCAGAGGGTAGACCTGAAAAACGGAGAGATTTTGTTACCGGTATATTTTCTGCCGGAAGAGGAAGCGGCTAATCCTTGGCACCATTGTTATCGCTCTACGGTGCTTCGCTGCTGTTTTGATGGGAAGAGTTTATCCTACATTGAACATGGGGACGAACTGACCGTACCAGAACCGAGAGGTTTGGGTGAACCATCTCTCACTTTCTTCCAGGGAGAGTTTTTTCTTACCTTGAGAAACGACCATCAGGGCTATGTGACCAGAAGTAAAGATGGATTACACTTCCAACCGCCAATTCCTTGGAAGTTTGACGACGGAACACCACTGGGTAGTTACAACACCCAGCAACACTGGGTCACCCACAGTGAAGGTCTTTATCTGGTTTACACCCGCCGCGGGGCTAATAATGACCATATTTTCCGGCACCGCGCCCCCCTTTTTATTGCGGAAGTTGACCCAAAAGGTTTGTGCGTTCTTAAGGAAACAGAAAAAATTCTGGTTCCGGAAAGAGGAGCCCAGCTGGGTAACTTTGGCTCGGTCAATGTCAGTCCAAAAGAATCCTGGGTGCTAACCAGCGAGGGGATGCAAGGAGACGCCAAGAATCCTTACAATATCCAACTTACCTTCCACCGGGGAGCTAATAACCGAATTTACCTCTGCCGCCTTCTTTGGAGCCAACCCAACCGATTATTGCCTTGGTAAGAAGATTCATAAGGTTAAGATACCTGGCGATTTTGACGCTGGGAAGTCTCGGGGTAAAATGTCAAAGGTGAAAATAATCATCGCAGGCTGGTCCAAAGAGATGGGGTTTGCAGGCAAGAAAGAAGGGGGATATGGTGAGCAAGAAAATATGGTTTTTAGTCACAGGGGTGCTGGTAACCTTTTCCTTAAGGTCAGAAGCTCAAACGCAAATGGAGCTGAGAGAACCGAAACTGGTTTTACCCTGGTGCGCTAAACCGCCGAAGATTGATGGCAAACTTTCTCCTGGCGAATGGGATTTTGCTGCCGGTATCAGCATGCTGGAGGCGTATCCTTGTTATTGGCCCAGGGCGATGCGGCAGGAGCAGCCAACCTTTTATATTTTCCGGGATGAGAACTATCTTTATGTGGCGATGGAGTCACTGGACTCTAGCACCACCGGTATTGTGGCTGCCTGCGCGATGAACGATAATATCCGCATCATCGGCGATGACTGCGTGGAACTGATGATTGCTCCTGGGGCCGGGGAGAAAATGAAGGAGTATGACTTCCCCACTTACTACTTTGCCTTTAACTCTCTGGGGACTATCTGGGACTGCAAATTTGTCCCACTCCTGAATGAATCCCACAATGCCTGGCAAAGCGGCGCAGAGATAGCCAATTATGTGGAGGGTACTTACTGGTCCTGCGAAATCAAAATCCCTCTTGCCTCTATCAGGAAGGAGATACCTCAGGAAGGCGAAACCTGGCGGATGAACTTTGACCGGACCTATGCCGGGTATAATTGGTCTGCCTGGAATGCCGGTGGTGGGTTGAATGATTGCCGGGTAGGCGGCGATGTCACCTTTGACCGGACCGCGCCAGCGGTGAGAATGAAATCAGTCAAACCTTTGATTGAGGGCAAGTTGCAGTTAGTGGTTGAAGTGGCCAATGGCACGGATAAGGCAAAGAAGGTTAAGGCAGAAATTGTTGGCAGCAGTCTTACCGGTCAGAAGATAGGCAGCGAAATTAAAGAAATGACTGTGGTCCCTGGTGAGGTGAAGGAAGTAACAGTGGGGAAGGGAGAGAAACTTGATTCGGCTAATTTAGTGGCGATCACCGCCACTGATGAGTCTGGCCGAATTCTTTATTTCATTGAGCGGCAGGTGAATGTTCCTTCTCCTTGGTTTGTGAAACGGCCAGCCCCCAAAGTGCCACTGGTATACATTTTCCCCAGGTTTTTGCCTTCCCGGGAAAGACTGGCGGTGTTAGTAGACTACACTGCTTTTGCCAAGAAAACCGGTTTTACCGGGCAACCAGTGGCGGAAATTAAGGTGTGGCGGAAGGGCGAAGAAGACAAGCCACCTGTACTGCAAGGAACATTGAAAGAGTTCAAAGAATATCGGGGAAGTTGGCGAACGTCAACTGCCAATCTGCCAGAAGGCCAATATAGCGTAAAGGTTCAAGTTTTCTCAGGCAGTGGTAAGGAAATCCTGGTTGACTACGACGACTGGTTTGAAAAGAAAATCTTTGACTGGATGAAAAATCCGGTAGGGCTAGGTGAGGAAGTGCCAGAACCTTATACTCCGCTCCAGGTTAAAGGCAATGAAGTTCAACCGTGGGGACGAGCTTACCAGTTTAGTCCGGATGGTTTGCTCCAAGGCATTAGCAGCCAGGAGAGGCAATGGCTGACTGAAAGGATGGAAATGGTGGCGGAGGTGGAAGGGAAAAAGCAGCTGGTAAAGGTCATCAAACCATTCAGTTTCACCAGCCAGAAACCAGTGAAGGTAATCGGTGAGGCTTCTCTTCAGGCTGGCCACCTAAGGATGAAACTGGAAGCTATCACGGAATATGATGGTTTTCTTCTTTACCGGCTCACTTATGGACCGGTGGCTAAACAACTTCAGGTGAACCGTCTTCGGGTGAAAATTCCCTTAGCCGCGAAATACTGTCTGTTTTATTCTGCCGCCGGAGATACTCAGGGAACCTGTATCCAGGCAGACCTTTTGCCGCAGAAGTCTGGGAAACTCTATGACAGTCTGGAAAATACCCGTTCAGTTTGCTGCTCCCCTACTTTTGCCAGTCTCTTCTGGGTAGGCGACCATGACATCTCTTTCTGTTACGCTTCTGACAGTGATAAAGGCTGGCTGATTAGGGATGACGCACCAGCAGTGGAAGCCTGGAGAGAAGGAGAGACAGTTAACCTCTGGCTCAACCTGGTAGATAAACCTTTTACTCTAACAAAACCGCGCACCCTGGAATTTGCTTTTCAAGCCGGGCCTACCAAGCCTTTGCCGAAAGGATGGCGGGGGATTCAGGATAGTGTCCATCCTACCGAGGCGCCAATTAAACTAGTCCAAGTAGGTGGCAGCGGCAACCCAATGCCTGGTGGCGGTCTATGTTTCATCCATCCCGGAGTGACTAAAGAAGAACAGAAGCGGTCCCGGGAGTATCTGGAAAAATTTGTGACTGGTGGAGATAAATATGTAATAGGGTACACCTTTTGGCCTAAGGTGCCCAAAGGTTTTCCGGAGACCAGGGTTTTCCGGGGAGAATGGGGCATTGATAAACAGACCTGGGAGAGCGCCACCGGACCGGCTCCAGACAATTCTCTCTGGAAAACGAGGTTCTTTGGGGAAAACAAGGAAAGGTATGTCTACTTTGACACTGGCGGCCGGCCCAGTTACGTGGACTTTCTCACCTATGCCTATGACCTGGCTCTAAAAACCACCCCCCTTTGCGGGACTTATGATGATTGCGGTTATCCCAACCCGATTTATGACGAGGAACTGGGTTTTGGCTTTATTCGGGAAGACGGCAAGAAAATCTGGTCTTCCGGTTTGTGGAATTATCGGGAAAGATGGAAACGGGCGCAGTATGTAAACTACCAGAACAAAAAGATTAATTTCCTCTCTGATAGCCAGCATTGCCACGCCCATTTTCTGCCTGCTTATAACTTCATTGGTTTGTGGCGGCCATGCGAACGAGGTTATTACAACCCCTTTAAAGACCGAGATAACCTGGAATTTTATGGCTCCCTGGAGAGATATGCGGCTTATAATCCTGCCAAACAGACCGGCCAGATTGCCCAGGTGGGAATGTCTTCTCCCCAATCCGACCCAGAGCTGAAAGCCAGGGATACCCGGTGTATGATGATGCTGGCTCTGTTAAATGACCACGACCTTGGTTCTTGGAACGCCGGCGGCAGAGATGGCCAGGTAATCGGGTCATTACGCGCAGCCAAGAACCGATTCAGACCCTGGGAAAAAGAAGTTAGTTTTGTCGGGTATTGGGAAAACAGCCAGTTTCTCCAGGTATCCCCTGAAAATATCCGGGTGAGTTTCTACCGCCGGCCTGACAGCCTTTTGCTTCTTGTAGGCAATGTTGGTCCTGAGACCATTACTGCCTGGTTAAGAATTCTCTGGGAGAAGTTAGACTTGGACCCAAGGAAGCTGGTAGCCTTGGACGCGGAAACAAACCAGCCACTGACCTTGAGCGACCTAAAAGTAGAAGTGAAACGCCATGACCTCCGGGTGATACTGGTGGCTCCTGCCCACTTCCTCAGAGGCTGTCCCTAAAGAACAAGGAGATAGAATGAAGAAAAACTTAGTTTTTCTCGCTGGTCTCTTAATAGTTGGGTGGCTATTGGCCGGGGAAAACCTCCTGGTGAATTCTGGATTTGAAAACTCTTCTGCCACCGTCGTTGGTAATTGGAGACAGTACACCTATGGGACTAAAGGCGGTTGGTTTACTGTTGTCAACGATAGGAATCAGGCGCATTCTGGAAACATCTGCCTGAAATTGGAAACTGAGGGCAAAGGGTATATCGGAGTAATGCAAGCTGTCGGCCAAGCCTGGGCCCAGGGGGTTTGGCCTGGCCGGAGGTATCTGGTTGGCGGGTATGCCCGGGGAAAGGATGCCACCTTTGAGATTGCCTTCCATCTTTACGGTGAAAAGTTGAATCTGCCAAAAGGGTTTAAAAACCGTTATTCCTTCCCGGTTACCGAGGAATGGCAGCGATACGGTGTGATTTTCACTATGCCGGAAGGTGTGGTTTGGGCGAATGTGAACTTTGACCTGAAAGGTGGACAGCGCGGACCATTGGTTATTGA
>JAMWDF010000036.1:3738-16252 GCA_023818865.1 Candidatus Omnitrophota bacterium | reverse complement strand
GAAAAACATGACCGTTGAGCAAATTCAGACTCTCCTGGTTCAAGCAGAGAAGAAAGATCGGTTAGCCACTTCCTATGTGCTGACTGGTGGCAGCCCGGCTCAGAGAGAAAAACTCGCCCTTTTTTTCTCTCAACTTTTGGTTTGCGAAGGGAATAGAAACAAACCCTGTGGCCGCTGCCAGGCTTGTCGTCAAGCCAAAAAGCACCAACACCCTGACATTCAGTGGATTGTCCCGGAAAAAAGCAGCCTTAGCATTGATGCGGTGAGAAAAGTAAAGGAGGAAATTTATCTCCGACCGTTTTCCAGTGACCGTAAAGGATATTTCTTCTTTATTGAGACGATGAAAGAAGAAGCGGCTAATTCCTTCTTGAAGATTTTGGAGGAACCTCCCTCTTATGGCCATTTAATTATAATTTGTGCCAATATCCATCTTTTTCTGCCAACCATTCTTTCTCGGTGTCAGCAACTGAGGATAAATTACTTCCTGCCTGCTCTGGATAAAGCAATGAAGGAAAGCCATACCTGCCTTCTCTCCTTCATCTCTACTCTGAAAAAAGGGGCACTCCCAGATTTTTTTCAACAGGTGGATGCTCTGGTAAAAAATTTGGAGAGGCAAGATTTGGAGAAATGGTTAGACAATGTTCTCTGGCTTTACCGAGATGAGCTTTTGAGAAATCACTGGGCGTCACCTGAGCTGTTGATTACTCAAAATAGTTGTGATATCCTTAATCAGGTCGGAAATATCCTGGCAAAAACTGAGCTGATTTTGGAAATGAGGCAGCGAATTAGACTAAATATTAATCTGAAAATTGCCCTGGAGTATTTACTTTTAGCTTTGACTGTTCCGGAGCAAGAATCCTGCTGAGAAAATCAGTCTTTGGCCGAAGTGGCGGAATTGGCAGACGCGCTAGGTTCAGGACCTAGTGGAGGCAACTCCGTTGGGGTTCGACTCCCCACTTCGGCATTCTTTATTCACTCCAATAGAAAAGTGGGGAGGCGAAGTGAGCCCGGTCTATGAGGCGCGACGAAAAGGAGCGCCGAATGGGCGAGGGGCCGACCTGGAGCGAAGCGGAAGGCGCCGACTCCCCACTTCGGCATTCTTTATTCACTCCAATAGAAAAGTGGGGAGGCGAAGTGAGCCCGGTCTATGAGGCGCGACGAAAAGGAGCGCCGAAGGAACTAACCAGTATTTCCCGAAACTCTCACCGGTAGTTTCACCAGAAAAGTGGCGCCTTGGCCGGGCTGAGAAAAGACTTCTACGGTCCCGCCGTGTTCCCTGGCTACCTTCTGAACAATGGCTAATCCAAAACCAGTACCCCGGGAACCTTTAGCCGAATAAAACAGATCAAAAATTTTTTCCTGCAGTTCTGGTCTAATCCCGCAGCCGTTATCTTTTACCCAGAGACAAACGGTTTTTGACTCCGAGAAATATTTTGTTCGGAGAGAAATTAATCCCTTGTCTTTTTCTACAGCATCTATGGCATTATCCACCAGATTAGCCACCAACCGTTCCACACCGACAGAATCCAGCAACATCACTGGCAGATGTCTGTCCAACGACCTCTTAAGTTTAACCCCTTTTTCTTTCAGCCGGGAGGCAAAACTGGCCGCCACCTCCTCTATCAAAGCATTCAAATCAGTTGGTTGCAGGTTCAGTTCCCGCTGTCGCGAATAGTCTACCATTGCCAGGACTAAAGTTTTCAACCTTTCGTAACTCCGACTCACAATAGAGTACGCCTGGGCGAACATCTTGTCGTCTTTCTCTTTCTGGCTCCTGGCTAAGAGTTCAAGCCCTCCCTCCAGATTGGTGAGAATATTTCTCATATCATGAGACACCCCAGCCAGTGTCTTGCCAATTGCTACCAGTTGTTTGTCACGAAGAATCTGTTGGTGCAACCTGATATTACTCAGCATAAAACCAACCACTGCGGCTCCGGCTACCGCCAGACTAATCTCATCGCTACGAAATGTCTTTCCTCCAGCCCGGCCTAAAATCAGGAGACCGAACCTTTCTGAGGTTGACCTTAGCGGAAGGCTGACCAAGGTATACAATTCTTGGCCAATTTTTACCTTTTCCCTCATGAATTCATCTCCGCGGACAAAGTCTTCTTCAGCAATGGGCTTTAATTCCATCAGTCTATCTTCCCCAATTGTTTCTGACGGGTAGCGAAATACCGGAAGCAGTTGTTGATTTTGAGCTCGGGTATAACCCACAACTAGGTCAGGCTTAAGAAATTGAACAGTCCTGCGGCCTAGAATATCAACCAAAGTAAGTTCATTCTCTAGACCAGCGATTCTTTCTGCCAGGTTATGAGCAAAAAGCATTTCGCTAAAAAAGGCAAACAATCCTTTTTCAGCATCCTTGGCTTCCTCAATTAAAGTATCAACAAATCCATCAACGGTGGAAACAATCTCTTTTCTCGCAGTTTGGGCTTCCAATTTCTTCATCAACTCATTCAACCGGTCGGCGACGAAGGAAATTGGTAAGGTTACCGGCTTGGCAATGGTTTCCACTGCTTCAATTAACTTTTCTTTAGTCTTCTTTGTCATTTTTCCTTGTCCAGGCAGAATTCACTCAAGTTCGCCCTGCCCTATAGATGCTAATAATTGGGCGGTACAGGACTTGAACCTGTGACCTCCTCCGTGTGAGGGAGGCGCTCTATCCACTGAGCCAACCGCCCGAGGAAAAATCTACTGATTTATTTTATCCTGAAGCCTACAGGGTGTAAAACAAGAAAGGCCATTACCCCTTCCTGAAGATGGCCGAGAGACTCCGAGGGTAAGGCGGCCGAATGATTCCTCTTTCCGTGATAAAACCCGTGATTAATCTTCCCGGGGTAACATCAAAAGCCGGGTTATATACCTTGACACCTTTCGGAGCAACCCGCTTGCCGGTTATAGTCGTCACCTCATCAGGGTCTCTTTCTTCAATTGGAATAGCCAGGCCAGTGGCTATTTCTGGATGAAAGGTGGAAAGAGGAGCGGCTACATAAAAAGGTATTTGATGCCAGCGGCTCAAGACAGCCAGTCCATAGGTCCCAATCTTGTTAGCTGTATCCCCATTGGCGGCAATTCTATCTGCCCCTACTACCACCAGGTCTACCTTTCGCTCAGACATCAGAAAAGCCGCCATGTTATCACAAATAAGCGTGCAGGGAATCCCTGCCTTTTGCAATTCATAGGCAGTCAACCTCGCTCCTTGTAGAACCGGTCTGGTTTCATCAACATAAACATGGAATCTGATACCATCATTCCAGGCAGCGTAGCAAATAGCCAGGGCTGTCCCAAAACCAGAAGTCGCCAGTCCGCCAGCATTACAGTGGGTTAAAATATTCATCCCTGGCTTCACTAGACTTTTTCCCCATAGACCTATCTCCCAGCCAGACCTCAAATCTTCTAGATAAATCTTTTCCGCTTCGGAGACTAAAGCGGTCATTATTTTCTCAGGGGTTCGTTCGGAATTAGAAAGCACCTCTTTCATCCGGTTTAAAGCGAAAAAAAGATTGTAGGCGGTGGGGCGAGCCTTTTCCAGTAACTCTATAGCTTGCTCCGCTTTTCTTCGCATCACTTTGACCCCCTGACTCTTGAATCTTCTGGCTTCTAGCGCTACACCAAAAGCGGCAGTGACCCCGATGGCCGGAGCTCCTCTTACTTGAAGAGAGCGGATCGCCTGATAGACTGAGGCTGCTGTCTTTAACCGGAGAACTCTTTCTCTGCCTGGCAACACCCTCTGATCCAGGAGGCATAACTCTTTGCCGTCCCACCAAAGGGTCCTAACCGGGGGTTCTGGCAGAGCTACTTTCACCCTTAGGCGCTTAGACTGAACTATGTTTTTCCCCATGATTCACCCTATCGAATCCTCACCATCTTTTCCCCTATTATTTCCTTCAGCTCCTCTGCCAACTCCAGGGTGGGATTGACCGAAAGATTGTGACTTTTTACCTTTACTGAAGCGAACCCTGGCTGAATGAGGTTAATAAACACCGGACAGCGCCCCCGATGTTTCAAGCAAACTCTCTTAATCTCCTCCAGTTTCTCATCTTCTACCGGTAAGATCAGGTCTATTTCTACCTCCTGGGTGACGCGCTCGGCAATGGTGTTAAGATTGGCGACTTCTTCGGCAACAATTTTGGCATTTTCCCCTCGGTGTTCTACTCTGCCTTTGACAAACAAAATGGTGTTGGTCCGAAGTAGGCTGGATGATTCTTCAAAAACCCGGGGATAGAAAACTACCTCCAGTTTTCCTTCCATATCCTCCAGTTCTGCCACGGCCATCCGCTCGCCCTTTCTTGTATTCAGTCTCCGGAGAGAAACAACAATTCCCCCAACCCAAAGACAGGTACCCTCCTTAACCTCTTTCACTCGCGTTAAGGAAACCGGGCAGTAAGTCTCAATCACGGAAAGAGTCTTTTCCAGAGGATGGCCAGTAAGATAAACTCCCACCATCTCTTTTTCGTAAGCCAGCAGTTTTGCTTCTGACCATTCAGGTAGATTCTTGATAGCCTGATAATTAGTCGCTGGAACAAGCCGGTGAGTCCCTTCTGAAAAAATAGCCATCTGACTGCCAGCATTCAGTTTTTGCATCTGGTTACCGTGCGCCACTGCCTCCTCAATCAGGGCAAACAACTGCGACCTGGGCATCTCCAGAAAGTCAAAAGCCCCGGCTTTAATTAAGCTCTCAATGACCTTGCGGTTAACCGCCCTGAGGTCTACCCGCTCACAGAAATCAAAAAGGGACTTAAACGGCCCTGATTCTCTCGCCTTCAGAATGGACCGAATGGCACCAGAACCAACATTCTTGATAGAGGAAAGCCCGAAATAGATATCATTCCCCATAATTTTGAATTTCTCATCACTTTCGCTAATATCCGGGGGCAAAATCCAGATGTTCATCCGATCACATTCAGCAATATATAGAGCGGTCTTTTCTGCGTCGCCGATTTCGCTGTTGAGCAAAGCCGTCATAAACTCCAGCGGAAAGTTCGCCTTCAGATAGGCTGTTTGGTAAGAAAGAAGAGCATAACCGGTACTGTGAGATTTGTTAAAACCATAGCTGGCAAATTGTTCCACCTGGCTGAAGACATTTTCCGCTGTTTTTTCCGGAACTCCCCGCTGCTTGCCTCCAGCAATAAATCTCTCCTTAAGTTTTTCCATCTCTTCCCGATCTTTCTTACTCATTGCCTTGCGGAGATAATCCGCTTCAGCCATGGTTAAATTGCTGAACTGATTGGCGATTTGCATCGCTTGCTCCTGATAGACAATTACGCCGTAGGTAGACTTCAAGATAGGTTCCAGAAGCGGATGGTCATATTGGACCAAAGCCGGGTTTTTCCTTCTCTGAATATAAACGCTTAATGTACCGCTTTTCATCACTCCTGGTCGGTAAAGAGCCAACACCGCAATCAAATCTTCAAACTTCTCCGGTTTGATCTGCCGCAGAAGGTCCTGCATACCTTTGCTTTCCAGTTGGAAAACTCCCAGGGAATAACCTTCGGAAAGAAGCTGGTAAGTTTTAGCATCGTCCAAGGGAAATTCATCTAGGTAAATGCCCTTTCTTTGCCTAACAAGTTCAATCGTCTCCTGAATGACCGAAAGGGTTTTCAAGCCCAAGAGGTCAACTTTTAATAATCCGACCTTATCCACCTGGGTCATATCTAACTGGGTGGCTATTCCGCCAGCGGCATTCTTAAACAAGGGGACATATTCGGAAACTGGCCGGTCAGTAATCACCACCCCGGCAGCATGGATGGAGGCATGCCGGGCTAACCCTTCCAGTTTCAAAGAGATATCAAATAACTTGGCCATTCTCGGATCTGCCTGGATGAGGCTTTTAATCTCCGGATTCTGAGCCATTTCTTCTTTCAAATTGGCTCCAGGCTCGCTGGAAATTAACTTAGTAATCCGGTCCAATTCGCTGAAACTGATATTTAAGGCCCGGCCCACATCTTTGACTACAGCCCGGGCAGCCATGGTCCCAAAGGTCCCTATCTGAGCAACACATTCCTCGCCATATTTCGCGCGGAGGTAGTGGATAACTTCCTCTCGGCGGTAGTCACAGAAATCTACGTCAATATCAGGCAGGCTGATTCTGTCTGGATTGAGAAATCGTTCAAAAAACAACTGGTATTTCAAAGGGTCAATCTCGGTTATGTCCAGAAGATAGGCTACCAAACTGCCGACGGCCGATCCCCGCCCCGGGCCAACTCTGATTCCCCTTCGTCTAGCCTCAGCCACAAAATCCTGAATGATCAGGAAGTAACTGGCAAACCCAAGGCGAATAATGGTCTTTACTTCATAACGGGTTCTTTCTATTACCGGATGGTCTGTTGGCTTTTCTAAGCAGCCATCCCAGACCAGGCCAAATTTTTTCTGAAGACCCTGTTTTGTCTGGGTAATCAGGTAATCCTCTGGTGATTGACCACCAGGTGGGTGAAAGATGGGCAGATGATAAGTATTAAACTTCATTTCCAGGTTACACCGTTGGGCAATCTCCAAGGTGTGATCAAGAGATTCTGGCAATTCTCCGAATATTTTCTCCATCTCTTCTGGAGACCGGAAATAAAACTGGTCTGTTTCAAAGCGCATTGCTCGGTCAGTATTCTCCACCGTTTCATTTGTTTGAATACAGAGAAGAACCTCATGAGCCTGAGCATCTTCCTTCCTTAAATAGTGGCAGTCATTGGTCGCTACCAGTTTCACTCCCAGGCGTTTACCTAATTCCACTAAAGCCTGATTGACCTGTCTTTGCCGGGACATACCGTTATCCATCAATTCCAGGTAGACATTTTCTTTCCCCACTATCTCCTGGTACCGACCAAGAATAGAAACTGCTTTTTCAACTTCTCCTTTCTCCAGACAGGCCGGAATTTGTCCCTTTAGGCAGCCAGTCATCAAAATCAGTCCCTCATGGTATTTACTCAACATTTCACAATCTGTCCTCGGCTTCCAGTAAAAACCTTCCAGGTACGCATCGGTAACCAACTTAAGAAGATTCCGATAGCCCACCTGGTTTTCCACCAGAACTGTAAGATGAAAATTAGCCTCCCGGCTGCTGGTCGCCCCGGTTTCCTTTCTGCTGCCAGGGGCGAGATACATTTCACACCCGACGATTGGTTTTATTCCCTGGTCAATCATTTCCTGGTAAAAATTTACCACCCCGTGCAAATTACCATGGTCAGTAAGAGCCACCGCCTTCATCCCAAAATGTTTAGCCTGCCTGGCTATCTCTTTAAAGCGGCACATACCATCCAGAAAACTGTACTCACTGTGGAGATGTAAGTGAATAAATTCCCTCATCAATTCTGTCCAGTTTTTTTCAGATTCTTCAGTCGCAAGAAAACAGCGTAAATCTGTTCCGGAGTTAGCTGTTCAATCCTGACGGTTAAACTGAGCCCGGCCTCTCTAAGCCAACCCTCAAAAAAATCTTTTTCCACTCCGAATACCTGCTGGAGAACATTGGAAAGTTTCTTCCGCCTAAAACGAAAAAACAGAGGTAAAATTTTTTCAAAAGGTGACCGGTCTTCTGCCGGAACTAACAGCTTTTTGCGGGGGAAGATTTTCACCACTACTGAGTCCACTTCTGGCTGAGGGAAAAAAACGCTCCGGGAAAGAGCGTAACATATCCGGGCAGTTCCATAAAGAGAAACCAGCACGGAAATCGGAGCGTAAGCCTTACTCCCAGGAGAAGCAACCAGACGCTCGCCCACTTCCTTCTGGACTGTGAGCAAAACCAAGGAAATATGGCTCAGATAGTGGAGAAGATGAAAGACAATCGCCGTGGAAAGATAATAAGGAGTGTTGCTGATCAGCTTAGCCTTACCCGGAAGCAATCGCCACCAATTTTCGTCTGTCTTAAGGAAATCTTCTTCCAGAATGGTCAAATTATTATAACGAGAAAACCGCTGTCTGATTACCCGACAGAAATCGGCATCAATTTCAAAAGCATATACCCGAGCAACTTTTTCCACCAGGACTTCGGTTAACCCTCCCAGCCCAGCGCCGATTTCCACCACCACATCTTTAGACTCAAGCTCTGCAAAGGAAAGAATCTTGTCACGACTGTTCCGGTCAGTAATGAAATTTTGTCCCCTTGACCGTTTCAAGTTGATTCCTTCTTCTTCCAACAAGGTTCTTACTCGGCTGGTGGTAAGGAAATCTTTCATCGGTTTATACTTTTTTAATAACGGCTAAGGCTTAAACTGATTTTCCGGAATAAGCACCCGTACCGGAATTTTTTTCTGAAGTTCCTGAATTAGATTAGAAAACTCCACGGCATATTTTTGCCGGTAGATTTCTTCCCGAAATTGGATTTTCGCCTCCGCAGGAATTTCATCTTTTTTCTGTTCAGTAACCAGAAAAACATGCCATCTCGTTTCTGGAACCACCGGAGGGGTTAACCGACCCACCTCCGTTCTGGATACCACTTCATAGACATGCGGCTTCAACTGTTCTTTGCGCACCCAGCCAATCTCCTCCAGGTCACTGACTTTCTCCGGATTCCAACTTCGGTAGTATTCCTCTGCTGCCTCCCGGGAAGAAAAATCTTTCCCTTTTAGGTGATAAAGCTCCTGCGTTCCCCACTTAGCGCTAGCCCGAATTAAATCAGCTGTGGTAACGCTGATTTTTTTCCCTATTCTTTCGCTCAGAAAAAGACTAACTTTTAAATCCTGTTCCACCCTTCTTACAAAAGCATCATAGCTCAAACCACTTTCCTCCAACTTGCGTCTAAAAGATTCTTCCCCGCCGACGGCTTTACGGATGCTCATTACCTCCTGAAGCACCCGTTCCCGGGGAACTTCCAACTTCTGGTTCTCTGCCTCCACCAGCAACAACTTCTGGGTAATTGTCCTGGCCAGAGCCGTTTGAAAATCAGTCTTTTCTTCCCGCATCCGGCTAACCACTTCACTTTTCAGAATGGCCTTTTTCCCTACCACCGCCACTGTTTCATCATCGCTGCTTGCTGAACCCACCACTAAGCAAATCGCCCCAAGGAATAAAATTAACCCTTTTTTCACTGAATCTTCTCCTTAAGTTTTTCCAGTTTTTCTTCAAAAATTTTGACAAAACCCCGGTCCCTCAACTCCTTGATATACTTTTCAATAGCCTCCCTTTTTTGCTGGACAATGAATATGTTCTTGATAAAAGGCCTCGCTTCATCATAGGTTTGGAAGCGTTCCGGTTCATAACCAGTAAGTTTGAGCAAATGGTAGCCTAAGCTGGTCTTAATCACCTTGCCCAAAATTTGCCCTGGTTTCATCTGGGAAACAACATCCAGAAGAACCGGGTCAAGTTTGTCTTTCGGTATCCAGCCCAGATCGCCTCCTTTTTCCCTGGTGTTACTGATTGAGTCCCGGCGAGCCACCACGCCAAAGTCTTCCCCCAGAATGAGTCGGTTGAGGATATTTTCCGCATCTTCCTGGGTCGCCACTACTATCTCCTGAAGGCGGTACTTATCTGGGATTAGAAAATCGTTAAGATGGGTCTGATAATAAGTTCGCATTTGTTCCTCAGGCACCTGAAGTTTGGAGACAATCTCCTGTTCCACCAACTCCTTCACCAGCAGTTCCTGATAGTACTGCTCCATGAGAGGCTTCAATCTTTTTCGGTAGCGCCAACGCCTTCGGCTTGCCTCCTGAAGCAAGAGTTCCTGGTTAATTTGGTCCTCAAGAATAAGGTGAACGTCATCCTTCAGATATTCTTGATAGGCCCCAGGAGCTTTCTTCACCCGCTCCACAATTTCTTCTAATGTCAAGGCCCGACCATTGACAACAACCAGAGCGCATTTCTTAATCCAGTGCCAGCGCCAAACAGAAATAACAGCCACTAATAACAACAAGAAACCGATGCTCCCTAACCACCATTTCTTTCTCTTGGCCCAAACCCGGCGAAGCCCCAGCCAGTATCTCTCCCAGATGCCAGAGGGGAAAAGCGTCAAAACTTTCAAGGTTACCTCGTCGTTTGCTCTATCTTAAAGTGATTGACGGAAGATTACTCGCCGTCGTCTGCGGTCATAAAAAACCCTCAATCTTTTCTCAGCCGCTACCTCTTTCTCTTCTATTTTACCATTGTCATTCTTATCTGCCACCTTCTGGCCGGTCACAATGATGGAAAATAGAGGGCTGCGCACCGTAACCAAACTAATCACCCGGGAGAAAATCATCTCTTTTTCCGGTTCATCATCTGCCCAACCGTTACCATCATTATCCAGAAGGTCAAAGCCATATCTGGTAATTTCTCGGCTCAATTCTGCTTCAGGGGCATTCCCCTGCTCCCAGCGACCAAGAATTTCAGAGATGTCAGAAAAAGGCCTAGCCGCCAAAACTCGCCTGGCCAGTTCCCTGTTAAAAAGAGGCAAACAGAGCAAAGCGGTTTCACTGGCTGTGTTTATATTCAACCGACCAGGCGTCGCCGGTCGGTCAACAACTGTCAAGTAGTCTATCATCTTTCTGTCTTCACCGGTTTTCCAGAAGTCCACTGTTCGCCACTGCTGTTGCCGGTGAATAAAAGATAACTCGCCGATGGTGGAGAAAAACTTGTTTTTAATGACAAAAGAAGACTCCCAGAGATGAACCCACCCCACTTTACCGAATTCACCGCTCAGGCCTGGCTGAAAGACATCATTTTGACGTCCAGGGCTACCAAGGGAAGGTATCCAATTATCTGGGTCCCGCATCCTAGGGTCGTTCTTCTGCCTGGTTGTCCAGGGAGTATCCACAGGGTACCGGGCTTCTTCAATAAGATGGTTTTCCCGGTCGTAAAGGCGCAAGGTAAAATCCATCCCCAGCTTTCCTACTAAAGGCAAGCCTCTTAACAGACTGGAAAATTTATCTGAACCACCAGGGTTAAGCAATAAAATAGGCTCGTATTGCTGGCAACCATCTGGGTCATGAATTGGCAGAACTACTGGAATAGGCAAGCCTGTTGGCGGAACAATGAGAGCCAGTTTGATGGAATCACCAATGGTGTAATAGGAATGAGCCGGCAAAACCGTCTTTGAAGGAATGAGGATAGAAGTTGGGTTAATTGCTTCCAGCAGACTTTTGACCCGACCTATATCCACTCCTGTCTCGCCCTGGGTCAGGTCATTATAAATAGCCTGAGACTCCTTCAAAAGAGCAGCCAGTAACCCAGCCGGCACAACCAGCACCCCAGTAATTTTCCATCCGCCGATGTCCAAGTCAACTGGATAAGGATTGAAAATTTCAATAAACTGGCCGGCTGTCTCAACCATTTCCACCCCAATCGGTATTGCTTTAATCTCAACTGGGACCACTGCTTCTACCTCATTAAGAGCTGGCACCCTTTCCAGTCCGATGATTCTCCGGCCGTCTATGTCCAACACCGTGGGTATATCATTCCGATCCCGGTAGTCAATAATGTTAGCCGCCAGTTGAGCCGCCTGTGGTTTATCATAAGATAACTGGCAGAAAAGAAGAAATAGTTCTTCAAATCTCGCCCGGTTGATGTTTATCCGAGTTAGTTTTTTCTTGCTTTCGTTAAAATCCCGGGAGAAACAGGTTACCCACGGACGGACCCTTTTAAACGCCTCCTCGCCACATTCAGGCACCAGTTTTAAATCTTCCGGAATCACAAACGGTCGGTCCTTTCCTCGGGGCTGCTGCGGAGAAAACTCGTCTGGTTCGTCAATCCCTTCCCCTTCTTCATCAATCAACCCATCACCGTTGTTGTCTATACCGTCAGCGGAAAGCAACTCATTGTCCCGGTCATCATCAATTCGCGGTTCTCCAGGCAAGCCATCCACTCCATATCTAAAAGCCACTACCGCTTTGCTTAAACTTCTTCCCAAGAGATGGGGCAACAGCACAATCTCGGCGACCGAATGTCCTTCATTGAAAGTCCCAGTAAGATTTCCACAAGCATTCAGATTGATTTTCCCGCTTTCATCCTCCACCAAAACAGCGTACCGGCCGATTAGTCTTCCCCGGCGATCCCGGATGTAGACCCATCGCGAATCCTGGACACCATCGCCATCATTATCTACTTCATTTCCGGAGAAATTTGTCCGCCAGGCATCTAAATAACAATCAAATTCTTCGCTGTCATGCTCCAGTTCCCAGATGGCCTGATGGAGACCAGCCTTCACATATCGCTGGGCCTCTTTGCCTGCCATAATCTTAAAGAAAGTTCTTTCCCCAAACTTGAAAATAAGCAAAAGGCTAAGAACGAAGACAAAAAGAATCATCAAGACCATCAACGTAAACAACAACAATCCCCCTTGAGTCCATCTTTTCCTTCGGGTAAAAGTCCCATTCACCTTTTGCTCCCTAATTCATCCCCAAAATTTGGTTTTAAGGGTGGTTGATTGCTCTTGCTCATCTTTCCCTTGTTCCAGTTTTATTATCCGGGTAAATTCCCGAGTCAACCGTTGGCCCTCCACCAAACCAGAACTCTGAATTTTCAAGATGGTCTTCACCTTCCGGGGCAACTTCACGCTCAGATTTTCTTTCCGGGTGTCCCAGGTAGAGCGCCAAGATTGGCCATCAAAATAGAGAAA
>JAMWDF010000036.1:0-3728 GCA_023818865.1 Candidatus Omnitrophota bacterium | reverse complement strand
GATGTTTTCAGCCAGAGGCTGTGCCCCAGGGAAGCCTTCCGGAAAAGTGAAAGTTGGGTCATCCCTATCTACTCGCATGACACTAACCTTCAGCACCTTTTCGTCAAGATAGAGGCCGAATCTGGCCAAATCTGAACCCTTCCCCGGAGAATATGGAGCAACAAACTTCATCCGGTCAGATTCCCCGAGAAAGTGCATTCTCAGACTGCCGGGAAGGTCATTGACCACTGCCAGTGGCAGCCATCTTTCCAGAAAATCAAAAACCTCTGCCGCCTCAATGAGAACTTCCTTTTCAGCGACTTGCCGCCGGCGGTCCACCAACGTTTTTCGGAAAAACATCAGCGTGGCGGTCATCACCACCACTGAAATGAGCAAAGCAACAACTACTTCTATAAGGGTGAGCCCGTTTTCATCTCCGGATAAAAGAATCGTAAAAATGCCTTTTTTCAAGCTTACCTCTTGTTTTCCAAGTTATCTCCAGACTCACTCCATAAAGTCCTTCCTTTTCTTCCTGGAACCAAAGCCGATAAAAATACCCGGGAGAGTCTGCATCAGTGCCTTCAAGATAAGCCGGTACTTCTGGTCCATCAGCCTGACCAAATTTCTCTTCCACCTCCTGAAAGATTTTTTCGGCTAACTGGGTGCAGGCCACATAACCTTGCGACCGGCGAGAAAGATGGTCTAAAAGGGGCAAAACCCGGAAAAGAGTGCTTATTCCTGCAGCCAGCAAGAATAAGCAGACTAATACGGTTATAAGAGTTACCCCGGATTCCGAGTTAATTGCCCTCATAAGCAGTTCTGGGGTTTATCGAACCAAACACCTACCCGACAGGTTGTATAGCACCAGTCGTTTTTCCTGACCAGTTCTTTCATGGCGGAGAATCAAGTGCCCTGCTTGACTGGAGGTACCATCCGGTCGGAAAACTACTGGGTCAAAACCCTCAGTTTTTTCTACCACCTGGACATGCTTCGGCAACCGATAAACCTTCTCCAGTCTCTCCTTTCCTTCCCGGTAGATGGCAAAAGAATTCTTCGTGAAGACTACCTGGAATTCCTTTCTTTCATGAAGAGCGCTGGCCCTGGCCAATTCTAAGGCTGCCACCAACTGTTTTGCCCCGGTTTCCAGGGAAAAAGACTGGAAAGAACGATGAAAAACTGTTCCGGTTGGCACTAATAGCAAGGAAAAGATAAACAGAATAAGAACAGATTCAAGAATGGTCAAACCTGTTTTCCTTGCCGGTTTCTTAGGCGCTCTGCCAGTACTCATCCTTACCAGTTCCCGATATCGTCTCCGGTATCTAACTGCCGATCAGGACCGGCGGAAACGATTGTAAACGGGGTATTAGGTTTTTCGGTCTGCGGGTATTTGTAAACGAAAGGAGTTTTCCAGGCGTCCACAATGTTAGCCGTTTCATCCAGGTCTTCGTTCTTCACCCTAAGATAGGGTCCATGCCAGTTTTCGTTCTCCACCGGCCCTTGAAGAAGGTCAACCAAAATCCGGTTGCCTTCACCCTGCCAGTGGGGATAATCACCAAAATCGCTTTCATAAAGAGATAAAGCAGCCTCAATTGCTGCGATCAGAGCCTTAGTTTTCACCACTACTGCTTTCACCCTCGCCCGATGAACCACCGGTAAGAGAAAAGCAGCCAACATGAGCCCAATAGCAATCACCACCAGAATTTCAATTAGACTTAGGGCTCTTTCGTCCAGTTTCATTTTTCCTTTCTATTTTATCCTTAAAGGCAACCGGAGAAAAAATTTAACCGGAGACTGCGGTGTGCTATAATACCGTTATGAAAATTTCTGTCATCGTCAAGCCGTATTCCCACCGGGCCAAGGTGGTCAGGACGCCAACCGGACTAATTGTTTATGTTGACGCGGCTCCGGTTGAAGGCAAAGCCAATAAACGCCTTCTGGAAATTTGCGCCAGCTACTTAGGAGTGGCCCGTTCCAGGATTAGAATCTCTCACGGAAATTCGGGCCGGAAAAAAATTCTGGAGATTACTTAACCCAAAATGTCTCTGACGGAAACTGAACTGGTCCAGAGAGCCAAGAACGGTGATAATAAAGCCTTCGAGCAACTGATGCTCAGAAACCAGGGCAAAATATACAATCTCGGACTGAAACTTCTCCGCAACCGGGAAGATGCGGCTGATTTGCTCCAGGATACATTCATCAAAGCTTACCAAAATTTAAACGAGTTTGAAGGAAAATCTTCTTTTTCCACCTGGATATACCGGATTGCCACCAATTTTGCCTTGATGAAGATGCGCCAGCGCAAGACAAAGAATGTCTCTTTGGAAACCATTGAGGATGAAGCCAAATCTTTGTACAACCGGGAAATCCTCGACTGGTCTGACAATCCCCAGGCGCATCTGAAAAACCAGGAGTTGAAGATGCTGCTTGAGGCAGCGATTACTTCTCTGCCTCCCAAGTACAAAACGGTTTTTATTCTTCATGATATTGAGGGACTACCCTTGACCAAAGTGGCTGAAATTACGTCTCTATCCATCCCAGCCGTGAAAACCAGGATTCACCGCAGCCGGCTTTATCTACGGGAAAGGCTTTCAAGGTATTTCCGAGAGAGAGGAAATTAACATGAGGTGTGAAGATATTCTTAGGTGCCTGGCTGATTACCTTGAGGAAGATTTGGATGCCTTAACTGAAAGTTGTTTCCTTGACCACCTGGAGGAATGTGCCCGCTGCAGCGCTCTATTGCATACTTTGGAAAAAACTATCTTTCTTTCCCGAAATATCTGGTCAAGGCAACTATCCCCGCCCAGGCAGGTAATCCGCCGGGTCTACTATCAAGTTCGGATTCACTATCGCCATAGGTAATTTACGCTGGTACCCAACCGGTATGGAAAGGAAAATTATCATCGCGGGTGGCGGACCAGCCGGATTGACTGCTGGTATTTACGCCCTGAGAGCCAGACTGAAAGTCAGCCTGGTGGAACAATCTTTTCCCGGAGGCACTATTCTTTTAACTGACAGGATTGAAAACTATCCTGGCTTTCCTGACGGGGTAAGCGGGGAAAAATTGGCTTCGCTGATGGAACAGCAATACCGTAATTTAGGCGGCGAAATTGTCAGCGGAGAAATTACCCAACTGCTCCCCGGGGAAAAAGACCATACCGTTGTTTTAGCTGATGGGAAAAAGATGTCTGCTCCGGTCGTTATTTTAGCTACAGGTTCCACCAGAAAGAAACTTGGTGTCCCAGGCGAGAAAGAATTAACCGGTCGGGGAGTGTCTTTCTGTGCGATCTGTGATGCTGCTTTTTTTAGAGGCCGGACCGTAGCGGTCGTCGGCGGTGGGGATGCGGCTTTGAGGGAAGCGCTCCATCTATCCCGGGTGGTCTCCAGATGTTTCCTCATTCACCGCCGAAATAGTTTTCGGGCAGCCATGAGTTTGCAGGAAGAAGTGAAAAACAACCCGGTTATCACTCCCTACTTATCCCGGGTAGTGGAAAGGATTGAAGGCACCAGCCGGGTAGAAAGAGTTATCGTGCGCCATTTGCCTGAAGAAAAGATAGAAGTCCTACCGGTAGAGGGAATTTTCATTTCAGTCGGCCAACAGCCCCGGCCTGAGTTTTTGGGAAAGGTAGTGAACCTCACCCAGAGAGGCTACATCATTACAGATGAAACCATGGAGACCAGCCGCCCGGGTATTTTTGCCTGCGGGGATGTGCGAGCGAAAAACCTTTAGCAGATTGTCACCGCCTGTAGTG
>JAMWDF010000035.1:5125-16283 GCA_023818865.1 Candidatus Omnitrophota bacterium | reverse complement strand
TTATACCGGGTAGTCCGAATACATCGCCCAGGTTCGTAAGCCGCATGATAATTTATTTCAGCGAAAACTTCTTCTCTCACTGCCGATTGTCCTGTCAACAAAGGCAGAAAGGAAACGCCAGCCAACCAATCAGGCAGAGGCAAACTTAAGTATTGGCCCAAGGTGGGGAAAATATCCACCTGGCTAACCAGCCCGTTAACCACTTTCCCGCCGGAAAAAATATCCGGACCATGAATAATAAGCATCACCCTGATGCCACCATCGTAAAGGGTACATTTCATCCTGGGAAAGGCAGGACCATGGTCAGTGGTACAAATAATCAGGGTTTTTCCCAGGAATTTGTTCCGTCGTAGAGCCTCTATTATCTGACCAATCTTCTCATCCAACCTCATCGCCAGGACTTTGAATCCAGCCATATCGGCTCTGGTTTCCGCGGTATCAGGCAATGGCTCTGGAGGTAGACAGTATCGGCTATGGGCTTGGCTAACCTCGGGAAAAGGTCGATGGGTTTCATAAAAGCCTACAGATAAGAAAAATGGTTCTGGCGGCCCCTGGTTCAAAAATTCGCAGGCGTTAATCTGAGCCTTGTCATATTTGCCCAAAAAACCGTCATAGCCAATGGTTTTCCACGGTTCTGGAAACATATCCGCACCGGCAACATGTTGAACTCCGGCTAGGAAAGACTTGTAACCAAATCCCTTCAAGAAATTTGCCAGATGGTGAGAATAATCAGTTAGGCAAAAGCCCCGGTGAGCCAAACCTAACATCCCGTTTTGATGCGGATATTGTCCAGTAAGCAAAGCTGCCCGGCTAGGCGAACAAGTGGGACCAGCGCAGAAAGCCTGCCGAAACAAAACCCCGTTTTCAGCTAACGACTGGAGATGCGGAGTCTCCACTTGATAGCCATAAGGCTGGATGTATCTACCAGTATCGTGAGAATGAAGGTAAACAATATTCAATTTTTTCTGAGCCAAGTTCTTCTCCTTTTTTAAGCCTTTGCGATAACCTGCTCCAATTTTCTGATGAAGTAGCAATAATGAGAGAAGGAAATATCAGCCGAAACTGAATGGTCAATTGCCGGAATAAAACCGCCTTCTTCTATAACCGGTCGTATTCTCTCAATCTCCTGGTCAATGGCTGCGGGACCTTTTGCTACCTCTCGCTTATCTATTCCCCCAATCATCTTCACTGCTTTTCCCCAGCGCTTCCGCAAAATCCTGGGAGCCATTCCTGCGGCCACTTCGCAGGGCGCCACGGTGTCAATGCCAACAGACAGCATGTCCGGAATAAGTGGTTTCAAATCACCGTCACTGTCAAACCAAGTCAATCTTACTCCCCGCAAATGGGCTACTTCCATAGCCTTCCTGTAGCGCGGCAAGATGAACCGGCGAAACATTTCTGGGGAGAGCAAGGGCCCGGCCTTGTAAGCAATGTCTTCCCCAAAGCCAACGCAGTCAACGACTATTCGCTCACAGGCTCTCACAATACCTTCTATCACGACAGTTAGGTATCGTTCAAAAAGTTCTTCTACCAGCTCCGGCGCGTCATAAAGAAGATAGCTGGCCATTTCCACTCCTGCCAAAGAACGGAGTGTCCAGTAATAACATCCACCATCTACCACCGTTATCGCATCCCCCTTTCCCTCAAGAGAAATTCTTTTCTCCCACTCAGGCCCAAATCTGGCTTCTATCGGTTCAATCTGGTAATGTTCTTCTATCACTCGGCGCAAATCATCCGGGCTTTTCACTGGGTATTCCAGGAATTCGAAAACCGAGGGAGTGTCTACCAGCGTCTTCACTTTCCGGCCGTAGTTATCTATGGAAATTTTCACCCCGCCACTCTCTTCTATCACCTTTTGTTCAAACGGTGGCCAAGGACCGGTAAAGCCACCGACATACACCGAGCGCAATGGTTGAACGCCCAGGTAAACATGGACATCCATCCCTTCCGGCAGTCCCTCCTTTTTCCAGCGGGTCAAGGTTTCCGGCCAGGGGCCGACCACATGTAACGGTCTTCTGTCCACTGGCTGATAATTCATCGTCCGAATAAATCTTTCTCTATTGGTCATCTGATTTCTTTAGATTTTCGCATCAGGTCCAATTGGCATTTCGCTTTCCTGGCAGGCGGCTTTCTCTGAAGAAAGAATAAGTATATCCGCGGTTATTGGCCGGAAACCGGTTGGGTCAATTAAACTACACCGGCACAAAGCCAACCCGCTTTCTTTTAAAGCTTTCACCGCCGCTGGTTCCCAGAGGGGAATCCTTACAGTAACAGTCTGCCCTGGTTCCGCTTCTATCCGAAAATCTCTAAACTCCCGGCTTATTCCCATCCAACGGTTTCCCGCTGACTGTTGACAGCGCAAGATACACTGGTTTAAATTCCAGGAATTATAGTGGTTAGTGAGAGGAAACTCAATCCAATCCGCTTTTTCCTTCCAGAACACTTTGGCAGGAAATTTCACTGGAGAAAAGGCTACCCGGAGCGCCCAAAAATATGGTTTAGGCAATAAATCTGCGGTCACCACTCCCCAGTCGGCATCTTCTGCCCAGCGCACCCAGCCCCAGGGATTTCTCCCAGAAGCAGAACATAGCCAGGGGAAATAAGCCCCGCCCAAACAAGTAGGCTCTTCCCGCATGAACCCCCACTCTCTTTCCAACCTTTCAACAAATACTTGAAGAGAGTTTTTTCCGCTTAATGGGTCTGGCGGCTGTTCGTCAATTACTGAGAGATACGGCGCATTGAGCAAATCCGGCATCATGTTGAAGATACCGTATTCTGAACTGAACCATACTCCACTCCAACCTTTGGCGATAGCTTGTTCCCGGGTAATTTCTTCCATATCTCCTTCCCAGGAACGGGGGTTGGCGATTCGCCCAGTCCGATGCATTTCTTTTACCAGAGAAAAGTTATAGTGAGTATCCGCAATATCTCCCACTCTTACTTCAAAAATCGCTTTAATCTTGTTGGCCGGTCCTGGAGGAGGAAACATAGTTGGCCGGTCAGGGTCAAGTTGCTTGCAGAACCGATGATAAATTCGCAGATGGTTCCAGCCATCATCTGCCACCGCCGCATTTAACGGAAGATTCTCATTGCCGACACTCCAGACCATCACCGAAATATGATGTCGGTCGCGCAAAATTCCTCCCTGAATTCGCATGAGAGCTGGCCCGACCCATTCCGGATCGTGAATGTAATCAGTTCCCCAGTCAATCGGGAGTTCCTGAAGGAGATAAATCCCTAATTCATCACACAAGTCAGCCAGACAACTTGGCCCAAGGAAATGGGTTCTGATGGCATTCACATTGGCTTTTTTCATTAAACTCAAATTTTTCCTCAGCCACTCCGGAGGAGTGTACATTCCACCCTCTGGATGGTAAGTAAGATGGTTTACCCCCCGGAACTTGATAAACCGGCCATTCAGCCTTGGTCCATCAGGAGATAAATCCAACCGGCGAAATCCGGTCCGGAAAGTGAAATGCTGCTCCGGTTGACTCTTAGCAGTTAACTTCAGCTGAGCAGTATAAAGATGAGGCTGTTCATCATTCCACAGAATCGGTTGCTCTACCTTGAGAGAAAGGGGTAATGACTTCTGGCTACCGCCAGCTAAAGAGACCCTACAATCAGTCTGACCTACCCTTTTCCCATTAGGCGCTATGAGAATTAGCTCTAGTTTAGCCTGAGTGGGTCCACCGTAAGTCCGGATAGTTACTTGGCCAGAGATTTCTCCTGAAGAGAGATCTTCAGACAAGAGACTTCTCAAATGGTAATCAGCCAATTGTACCTGTTCGGTTGCAAACAGATAGGCTGACTGAGCCAGGCCGCAAAATTCTACCGCGTGTCTGACCATATCCATCTTATGAAATTTGTGTTTCCGCCAGAGTCTGAGGCCGACCAAGACATCCTGCCCTGGGGTCACCTTCTCGGTGATATCAAACTCCACCGGTGTAAGGCCACTCCAATGAGCCCCAACTTTTTCCCCGTTAACATAAACTTCGCCAGCAGGGTAAATGGCATCAAACCTGAGGTAAATTCTCTTACCCGACCATTCTTCCGGACAGAAAATTCGCCGTCTTAAGATTGCTCCGTCCTGGTCATCAATATGGGTCTGAGTCACCCGGTTCCAGTTTGGGATTGGCTTACTGTGAGCTTCCGGGTCGGCATAAAAAACTTTCCCAGGTTGAGTTACTGTTTCCCACCGATTGTCATTCGTCTCTGGCGAAACCAGCGCAGATTGGGGTTGATTGAAAGGCCAACGTTTTACCTGCCAAGAACCGTCAAGGCTGACCTGGGTGTTATCCGGAACCGGGGTATAGTGGACCGGAGTTAAAACAGTTTTTCTTCCATCCGGGAAAACTACCTCTGTTACTGTCTTAATACTTAACTGCTTTTCTATCAGCCGATCTCCATCTATCAACATTTTTCTCCCTTCAGTTCACTTTTTCCAACAATTTTGTTCATTAAGATATTCTGCCTGAACCGCCTGTAACTGAGTGGCCTGGCCAGCCAGTCTATAGTCCTGAATCATCGGGGTAATTTTGTGCCGCCAGAAAAAGCGCTCCACCGGTTCAAAACCCTCAGGAATCGTACCAACAACACCGTAAAGCCGGGAAATCATTTGAACCCCTGGTACCAACCATTGATAGATTTCCCAGTTTCTCAGGCCTGCCCGGGGATAATACCCGGTCTGCTTCACCCAGGCAGCCTGGCCTGCCTGGTAAAAATCAGTCTCAGTATAAGCCCCGCTGAATGGCATCAGAGCATCACACTGATGCTCGGCAAAAGTTTGTATCTCCGCTCCCATCCTTTCCCGGAGAAACCGCATAATCTTGACATCCTCCCACTTGGCTCCGAAACTATCCAGGTAAAAGAGAGAACAACCCAGATCAATCATCTTCTTAAATCTTGCCCAAAGAATTTCTAACTGTTGAATATCGTCTGGATTGATCCGAACCGTTCCATCCTTCTTCCAGTTAATCCGAATAGCCATTTCTCCCGGCCTGGTGCAAACCCCGTGGCGCAAACCGGCTTCTTTAAACCGCTGGTGAATAATTGACCAGTTAGATTCAACCTCTGGCGGCAAGACATCAAAATCAGGCCGGTACATTGCCCCTCTTGGGTCAGTCCCGGACTGTCCCCAGATAATTACCCCCTGACCGTTAGCCGTTTTCAAAGCCGGTATCAGAGTATCACAGAAACTTTTCACCCCAGATTCAAGGTCTAGCCGGCGAAATCCGCCATGAAATCCATAGGGGTTATCAGGACCAATGGATTCAACATTGCGGTTCACATGAGCCACTGTTAGCAGTCGGTAATCCGCCCGGTACCTAACCGGACCTAAGACTTCCTGAAAATAATCTCGGTAAGGCGTGAGAAGATGCTGCCAGTTTCGGTTAGAGCTCACTCTAAGAGCAAAAGAGAAACTCTTGGCTCCTTCTGGTGGTACTGGTTCAGCCACATAAAAAGAAAGGTGGCGAGGATTTCTTATTTCCTGCTTGCCCCAGTTGGGTAAATCCCAGAGAAAAAGGGTCCGCCGCAAAAAACCTCCTTTTGGCGATACTCCCACCCCGAAATCTTTCCCAACAGCATAGCTGCCACCAATCCGGTTGAGGTGAGAAGGGTGGAAACAACCTTTGCCAGCAGCCTGGAGGTAACTGATATGCCATACTGGCATAACCCCTTCAGGTGACTCCCCAAAGTCAAAGGTAAGAGTCCCGAACCGGCTAATCTCAATAGGTTTTCCAGAAAAGTTTTCTACCCTAACTTTCACCAAAACATCTTCTTGATTGAAGGCATAATCAAAAATAGTTTTGCCTTCCGGGTACTCCTGGATAACCCGGACACTGCTCTCGCCGGTTTTATGTTTTTCCGCTTTGCGTAGTTGCCAAACAGAATCAGGTTTGCCAGCCTGAGTAAACATCCAATCAGCTGGTTGGAAAAGCCATTGCCCCCGCGCTATTTGCCGCCCAAGAAAGTCAATCTGGCAGAGCCCTTCTTCTTTAACATAATAAGTCGGCCCAGTCGGAGTTTTCCAAATAAATGGTTCTTCTCCAAATATTGGGTAACAAAATAACCACCAGCCTGCTTCTAATAAGAGAAAAAAGGGTTTGGGAGGCCTCATTTTTCCCTCCTGACCTGTCTCACCTCCGTCTGAAGAATCTTTACCTCCCAGCCAGAAAATTCTAACTTATCAAAGCTGATCGGTTGGCCATTTTCCGCGTTTTGCCATTCCACCTGACTTTTTTGTTTGCCCCAAATGATTTCTACTCCAGTCTCCTCAGGAGAACGGTTCCAATTAACCATCGCCAGAAGAATTTTTCTGTCCTCCACTCGCCACAGAGCAGTCCATTTAACCTTGTCGTTATTCACCCGCACTTCCGGGGCACCTCCTGTCTTTTCTTTCTCCCAGTAGTTAATGACAACACAGCCTGGCTGACCGTAGCCGAATTGGCGGACGATTTTCTCCAGCTCGTTATCCGCCCGCAAAATCTCATGAGTAAACCGAAAACCCCACTCGGCTCGCTCTATCTCCGGAGAAACTTTCTGACCAAACGGTTTGTTCTTGGGGCCAATAATCGGATAAAGAGCGTGAGGGTAATTGCCAGCCTGTCGGCCAATCATCTCCGCCTGAAGCACTTCTGGAGGGAAAGGCTCTTCTCCATTTTTCCAAGACCATTCGTTGTCCAAGCTAATATCCGCCCAGGTGACAACCGGGAGAATATTTCCGTTGGTCATATGGACGCTTTTCAGCAGTGGGTATTCAGTCAAAACCTGGCAATGTTGTTGTAATTGCCACATTCTCCGGTGATACTCCCGCAGTTCCCAGATACAGGCCGAAGGTTGAACCTGACCATCATCCCGAATGTAAGCATCAGAGAGGTAGACATTTTCCCAGTTGCGCGGATAGGTATTGTCGCAGTACATGCCCAGGCCCCGAATCATCCATTCCCTGGCGTGCCAGAGAGCAAAATCCTGATAACTGCGGGAACAGTTGATAGCCGAACCAGTCCCTGGCTGTTGAATAGGCCAGGTGCGGTCAGTATACTGCTTTAATCCCCATTCATCCTGAAAAACACTCCATTCAGGACTGGTAACATCCTGAGCATGTTCCTCAAAATAAATCAGTTGCGGCTTTTTCCCTCGCTGGGAAATAGAGTTCATGCCTGCGTAAACATGTCTTGTTCTATCTTCCACCTGCTCCGGATTATCAATGATGATTCTTTTGATTTTCTTCTCCACCCATTCCTTCAAAAATTCTTGGTTCACCCGGCCAGTTTTTCTGGCGACTAATAGTTCATCGGCAAAACTATAGTCCCGGTCAGCTGGGTACTTGCCAGCAAAATGAGGAATAATTCCCCAGTAGCCATTGGAGCCACCATGCATGGGAATATCTTTAGCCTGTCGCCAGTTCTCCGGCATCGGCTTAGTGGGAGAAACCTGCAACCCGAAAACTATCTTCCTTTCTCCGCTAATAACCACTGGTCGGTTAATCAAATAAATATCCAGGGTTAACACCTTACCCTTTCTGGTAAGAACCTGAACAGATTTATTATCATCGGTCACCCATCCCCGGTCATTGTTGGCAAACCAAGCCAAACCTCTTTCTTGACCACCGACCCAGATGTAAGGAAGAAAAGTCCCTAACATCGGTCCGTTCCCGGTTTGGCTGGACTCCCAGATAACTCCTTCGCCTGGAGGAATAGAGCCGGTAGGATTATGCCTGATACTCCCGCTTTGCATAATATGCCAGAGACTTACCAGTTCATTCCTCAATGGGATGGAAACGACCAAACTTTGAACCTCCTCTTGGCTTTTCCCAGGCAACAGAGATATTTCCACCCGCAGACAGCCATCAACTTCTATCAGGGACCTTGTTTTGATTTGAAGTGGGGCCGCTTCTGCTTGAGCAAAACATTCTGCCCGGGTTGGCTGGCCATCAATCTTAACTATTTGTTTTTTCCACTGAAGCCACTTTTTCCCGCTCAGGCATTTTACCTCCATAGGGGCTTCAAGCAATTCCTGACCAGCACTGATCGCACTATCCAACAGACCAAAGCCATTAAAAGTATAACGTCGAAGGACTACTTCTACTGTATTGCCCTTGATTCTCAACGGTTCAAACGGTGGGTAGACTTTTTCGGTTAGGCCAAGAGCGTTTTTTTCCCAGGGGAAATGGATTCTCAAGAACTGCCTCTTAAAAGAAATTCCGGAGACATTGGCCTGGACCGTATAAGAGCCATTAGGTAGGTCAGGCAAATCCATTAATGTTTCCCCTTTTCCTGCGGAAAGGGGAAGTGTTGTCTTTTTCATTTCTTTCCCGGCTGGGTCAAGAACCTTGATTTCCGCGCTGGAGGCTGGTTTCACTTCCTTTGTTTCGCTGACATCAAGATAGACAGCTAACTGGTTAAAAGAGGGATAATATGCAATAAAGAAATTTTGGCTTTCGCTGCCTGGTGCGGAAATTTCCCAAATTTTTCTCCGGGCCGGTTTGACCTGAAAAGAACGGGTGAAGATTGTCTCCCCGTCTTTTTCTACCTTTATCTGGCAGGTGTGTTCGGCTTCCCGCTGAAATCGCCCTGCCGGCGTAGAAAAACGCCACTTATGAGTTTGACCGGGAGAAACGGTTATTTCCTCCTCCTTATCCAAAGCAGGCATGGTAGTAGACTCTACCCGGGCAAGAAGCTTTAGATTGGCTGGCTGGGAATAAGTGTTAATGATGGTCAAGCGGTAGTCAAAGATACCCTCAAAAACCGGCCCTAACGATTCTTCCTGAATACTTATCCCTTTTTCCCTCATGATGAAAACAGGATAGTTTGACCAATCGGCAAAACCTGGCACAGCAAGAAAGGGCATCTGACTCCAGGGCCTTTTCCAGTTTCTGGCTATCATCAAGCCAACCTCCGCTGGCAGCCCTGGACAACCAGGTAAATTCAGAGAAACCCAAGGCACAGCCAACTCTACTTCCCAGACATTATCTTTTTCATTAATTCTGGAGGCAAATCGGTGCCCTTTCAAATCCCACCCAGTATCTGGTACTCCCTTCTTTGGATCAAAAACTACATCCAGCAAAGTACCCAGGCTGTTGATGATCAATTGGTAATATCTGAAATCGCCCTGCCCTTTGAGACGATTTTTCCGGTTTGGGTCTATCCAGATTTCCACGCTATCATCATAACAGGTATTCTCATCATGACGCTTGACATTAGCAACCAGGCGGTTATCTGGAGGTAGTTCAGTCGCCATGGCAAAGTAAAGACCCTGCTGATCAAAACCAACCAGGGTATATCCCTGACGTGGTTCCAGATATGCATTTTTCCCTAAAGTAAGAAAGCCAACAATCTTACAGGATTGACTCCATTCTTCGTTACTAATAATCCCGTCTATTACCGGCGAATTTTTCATCGCCACCAGAGGAATTCTCGCTGGTTGGGCCCAAAGAAAAAAGCCAGAAATAGACATAAAAATGCCCAGGATTGCTCTGACATTCATTCTTCCCTCCACTTTGTATATGAAATTCTCAAAGAAAAACTGGTTAGAGAAAGTCATCTCCGTCTTCAAACGCTTATTCTCAGAACCTGGCCCTGACCAGCTGACTGCCGACCAGCTGCCAGCACAGCTATCGTCCGGCGCACTTCCTCTGGTTTTACCGCAAGTTCGGCCTTTCCTGATAGTACCTGGGCAATATTCTCATAGAAGCTGCGCCAGCGACCGGGTAGGGTCGGTATAACTTCTTCCTGGCCATCACTCTTCTTTAACCGGCCATAAAAATATGGTTCTTCTTTTGCCCGGTCAATATCTCCCGCCACCATGGCTTGCTCTTGGGGGTCCAATCCGTACTTAATAAAGGTAGCTTCTGTTCCGCAAGCATAGAAACGCGGCTTAACAATCGTATTCAAACTGGAAAGGTCGCAGATTGCCGTGGTTCCCTCAGCAAAAGTAATGAGAAGCAAAGCATTACTTTCCGTATCAACCGGCTGGAAATCAAACTGCAGCCGGCAGTAAACACTGTCCACTGGTGAGGAGAAAAATAGCAACGCCTGATCTACCAGATGAGCGCCTAAATCGTAGTAACGGCCACCGCCGAAATCAGCCCTTGCTCGCCAACCCCGCATCGGGCCGAAGCCCTGCCAAGCCATTTCCAGCCACCTCAGTTTGCCTAATTTCCCTTCAGCTACTAGTTTCTTTAAAGTAAGAAAATCACCATCCCAGCGTCGGTTCTGAAAAACACTTAATATCCGACGGTTTCTCTGGCTACACTCTATCATCTGGTCACACTCTTCCAAGGTGAGACACATAACCTTGTCAGTAACCACATGCTTGCCAGCGTTCATAGCCTGGATGGCTAACTTGGCATGGGTACTATTGGGCGTGGCTAAAACCACTACGTCCACGGCTGGGTCATTCAGCACGGCTTCAAAAGACAGATAGGCCCGGCAACCTTGTTCTTTTTCTATCTGCTCACGGATTTCTGCTCTGCGGCTAGCCACTCCGTAGAGAGTCAAGCCGGGAGTTAGTTTAATCAGGTAGGAATGAAAACACCGACCGGCATACCCATAGCCAATCACTACTACATTCACTGGCTTTTCCACAGTTTTCTCCTTCACCGCGAGCCGGACGGCTTTAATAGCCAGATGCCTACATCATGAGATTCAACCATCAAGCTCAACCTTGTTAACTGTTTCCCGCTTACCTGGACCGATTCTTCTTTCTTGCCCAACGGAGTCACCGAAAAACATTGCTCCTGGCTAATCTTAAGCCTTTCCAGATTGAAAGAGCAATTTGCGCTCACCGGCTCATTATTGCGGTTGATCACAAAAAGGATGAAATGGCCTTCTTTGTGCTGGTGGAGGTCCGTAGTCACTTTCTCTTGCTGGCAACAGACATAAGGCGCCAGGCCTTCCTCCTCCAGGGCTATCCGAAGAATCTCTGGCGAAGGGTTACTGCCTAAATAAATAATCTTTCCTTTGCCCAGGGGCAGACAATAACCAGCCAGAAACTCCTTAGTACCAGTTGTTCCAATATCTACCAGGGTTTCTTTTGCTTCAGTGGTCAGTCTAATTACTAGGGGTTTGCCAGGCACCTCCCGAAAATAAACAAAATTCACCTTCCGACCACAATGTCCGCCCTGAGTAAGGAGAAAAGATTTCCGGCCATAAAGAAT
>JAMWDF010000035.1:0-5115 GCA_023818865.1 Candidatus Omnitrophota bacterium | reverse complement strand
CTTACCGGTAGATTGGTCGGTCTGGACCCTTCAGGCTCAAGAAAGGGTAATTCCGTGACTCTTCTTCCAGTTTCATCTTGAAAAGGAAAACGAGAAAAAGTAATTAACGTTCCACCTTTGTGAACAAACTTAGCCACTTTTTCCAAACTTTTTCTATCCAGCCAATCACTGCCGCTGTAAACCATCACTGGACAAGTCGGCACCTGCTCGGAACTAGGGTCAAAATAAGCGTAACTGAGGTCAGCTTGTTCCAGGGTGGTGAAGACTTCCTCAAAATTTCCTGGGTCTATTACCCGATGCGGCTTGTACACCAATAGGCAAACATCGTAAAGACTCTGGCAATTCCACGGTTCAATTTCTTTATAAGCGGAAACTGCTTTCTGGTGGAAAGGAAAGTACTCATTAGTTCTTCCCCATTCGTTAATCGGGCAATGGACCCAGTTATCGCGGTTGACCAGCATATACCAGTTCCAACCTTTCAGCCCCCTGGCCATCAAAGCAGCTGGGACAAACCAGAAGTGCCTAGCCGGTAAATACCCTACTTCTCTAAGGGGATAGATACCAGCCTGAAATTCCGCGGACCAAACATTACCATCGGTCACATTGGCTTCTGACATTTTCAAGATATCCAGGTTATAAAGCCAGTTATCACCCGTCGGGTAGTTACCTTCCATGAAGGCAGCAGGGTAAATATCTGTCCCGGCGATATCAGCCACCAGGCAGAATTTGCCAAAATCAGCGTAAAGAGGCGACCAGGAATTAGCCGAAATAGGCACCTCTATCCCTTTTTCCCTTAACCAGCCAGCCACTGTTTCCACAATTTTCGCCGCATACCAGCCGATAAACTCAAAGCAGTCAGCATAACGCTGATGATATTTTCTTTCCGGTAATAGCCGCTGGGCTAAGGGTAATCTAACATCAACATAAGCCTCATGGAAATAGAAGCAGGCCTCGCCAAAAGTGGTAAACTCTGACTGCCACAGTTGGTTTAACTGGGATATATCCCCGTTGTATTTCGCCTTCAGCCATTCTTTAAATAGGCCAGGCTGCTTGAAACAGCCTATTTCCTCGCCAAAACTTTCTACCGGCGGGTAAGGCTCATTGTCTGCCTGACACAGGATTATATTGCCCTTCCGGGTAATCTGCCTGGGAACTAAAATTTCTGCCACGTGGCTGATGTAGTCCTTGGCCATGGCTAAAAATTCCGGAGAAAGTCGGTCATACTTGGTGGCTCTTTCTGGCGGTCCGCCCTGCGGCCATTCTGCATAAATATAAGGCCCGGGCCGGACAATAACAAACAGACCTTTTTCCTTCAACAAATCAAGGAAACCAGCCAGGTCCCGTTGAGGACTAGTCTGGCCGGCAAAATCATATTGACCGGGAGCCAGCTCATGGTAATTCCAAGGGATATAACTTGCCACAACAGCCAGTCCCATCTCTTTGATACGGTCAGCTATAACTGACCAGTTCTCCCGTAAAACCCGCCAGTAGTGAAACTCTCCAGAAACTAAAGGGATTTTTACCTCCCGGTATCGCAGAAGACCTTTCCTTATGAAAACCGGCGAGGACTGCTTATTCAAAGATAAGTTCATGGAAATCTCCTCTCATGTGGAAATCCCGCCAGGAAAGTTTAGCCGCAGTGTAGTAAAAGCAGGCCCAGTTATTCCCGCCATCATCGTTGTAATAGGAATAGTCATAGAGCGAAAAATTGAATTTCCATCGGTCACCTTTTCCGGGTTTTACCGGCTGGTTATTTTCATCAGTCAAAGAAGAAAAAGGAATAGCCATCTCCAGGGTGTATCCCCGGTCTTTATCCAGATTGTTTAAGGTACCATCAACCTTGACTGCTGTCTTCATCCCTGATTCCCATTCTACCGTTTTGGCAAAAACACCGTATCGCCTCGCCAGATACCGGGCATCCCAGGTAACATTCAAAGGACTGAGGTGAAGTTCAAAATAGTTGGGCTTACTTGGCCAGGGCTGCAAGAAAACCTCAAAAACATCCGTTTCCAAAAGAGATGGCTCTTTTCCGGCAGCTCTGGCTTTAGCCGCTTCTTCGTCCGCAATCACATCCTTGTCATCAACCAGAGCACCAACATAAAGATACTGACGGTCATAAAGAACATAAACTATAGTCTGACAATTAGGTTGATACTCAGCTGGCCGGTCACCCCGGTATTTTGTCCAGGCATAGCGAACTGGAATAACCTGGGCTTTTTTCCAGACTGGGTCGTCCAACAATCCATCAATCACTGGTGGTTTTTCTGTAAATCGGCAAAAATATGTCTTCACTTCTACCGGTTCTCCAGGTAAACGCGGGTGACCTGAGGGGATAGTAGTACACCCGGTCAGCAAAATTAAGGTTAAGCCCAGCCTGCCCCATTTCTGTCTCATTTTTTCCTCCCAGTTGACTGTTTTTTCCTGTCAGTGTATAAGAAATAGTCTGAGGTGTCAACCAACCAAGGAGAAAAAAATGGACAAAAAAAGTACTTCCAAGATTCTGGTCGGTTTTCTTTTTTTGCCGGCCAGCATTCTCCTGGCTGCCTGGTCAGCGCCGGTACCCAGGGAAAAACTACCCTTCTTTTCCGTTCCTAAGATTTCTCGTCCACCAGTGATTGATGGAATCATTGATTCGGAAGAATGGAAAGAAGCAGTAGCCGTCAGCGGTATCGGTGGGTGTACTAATGCTTTGCTTATCGCCCGTCCAACTACCTATTACCTTGCCTGGGACTCTGAGAACATTTACTGGGCAGTCCGCACCTGGGTGAGACCTGGTTATAAGCCCCGGGTCTCTGGAAGAGAACCTGGCTCTGCTTCGGCTTTTGACGATGGCTGTGAATTTCACTTCAAACCAATGGGGAAAAATATCCCTCCAGGAAGAACTGACAGTTCTTATAAATTCATGATTAACTGCCTGGGGGTTGACGGAGAAATGGAGAGGATTTCAGTCGGTCAGCAGTTCAAAAACTGGAATCCTCGTTTTCGTCGGGCGGTTCGTCTTACTGCGCCAGGCACCGCTCCTTTAGGTGGAGCCTGGTGGGAAGGCGAGATAGCAGCCAGCCTTGAGGATTTTGAGCTCGTTAAACCAAACCAGCCTGGAGACCAGTGGAAGTTTATGCTTGGTTTTAATCATCTGTATTCTGGTTGGACTCAGGCAAGAATCCCCGCCATCACCAGTTATTTTGACCCGGGCGGTTATCCGGTTGGCCTCCTGGTAGAAAATACCCCGGCTATCCAGATGTTAATGGATGATTTACCGGGTCCGCTGGATGGCCGCGCGACAATGAAAATAAGGCTTTATCATCCTGGCCAGCAAAAGGCCAATCTGCACTTGGCTGTGGTCTTCACCGATCTAGGCAAGGAAAAACTCACCGAGCCAACAAAGACAGAACCGAAGACAATCTTAGAGAAAAAAGAAATTCTGTCCCTGGGTCCAGGCCAGACTATCTGGTGGAAACTGGACGAGCCTTTTGGGGACAAACTGGGCAATAGACTGGCTACCATAGAGGTGGAAATCAAGCAGGAAGGCAATTTGCTATTTCGCTACTTTTCTTACCTGAAGCAAGAATATCCCCGGGAAGCCTTACAACCCGCTGGCGCTTTGACCCAGGATTTTCCCTTAAGCGCCACTTTCAACCCAGCCAAAAGCACGCTGTTTTTCCAAGCTGACACTTACTATTTAGATAAACCGGATACCGTCTGCCAGGCAGAATACCGCATCCTGCCGGAGAAGGGAACAAAACCACTGGCTGAAGGAATGATTACTGAACCCAGAACCTACTACTTTAGCCGGCTGATTCAGTTACCCCAGCTATCTCCAGGCAAATACATCGTCCAAGGAATACTTCGTCTCCGGGATGGTCGGACCATTGGCCCTGTCCAGACTAGTTTCACCAAGCTGGACGAAGCAAGAGTTTTTGCTGATTGGTGGAAAACAAAGTTAGGGAATACCGAAAGGGTCATAAAACCCTTTACGCCGATGCAAAAAAGCAAGAACATTGTCTCTGTTTGGGGCCGCAATTATGTTCTAAATCAAATTGGGCTGCCGGAAAAGATTATCTCTCAGGGGAAAACGATAAGTGCTTCTCCAGCCAGAATTGTTGTCGGTTTAGACGGTCGCCAATACCGCTTTACTTTTCTTGGCTCTCCGAATTTTACCGAAGTGAAACCCTGGCGCGTTTCCTTTCAGGGGCAGACTCAAGCAGCCGGAATAATTTTTAAAAGTCAAGGCTGGGTGGAACAGGACGGATTAACCTACTTAAAACTAACCTACCAGCCCGCAGAAAATAAACCTGTCTGGCTGAGAAAACTTTCTTTGGAATTCCCCCTTTCCCAGGAAACGGTTGAATGTCTTCTTTGTCTTGGTTCCGGTGGGAATTACGCTTCCCGGACAACCATGGTCCTGCCAGCTGAAAAAGAGGGGATAGTCTGGTCTACTTTGGACACCGGCCGGAGAGGTTCAAGAATGCTGGTGGGCAATTTTTATCCGTGTGTTTGGCTGGGCAATGAACAGCGGGGACTTCTTTGGTGGGCAGACAATGACCGCGGCTGGGTGCCCCAGGATAACTTTCCCGCCCATGAGGTGGAAAGAAGGGGTAAAGAGATTATCCTAAGAAACAACTTAGTCAGTTCAAAATTTCGCCTGGACAAACCAAGAACTGTTATTTTCAGTTACATGGCTTCTCCGTTTCGCCCCCTGGTGAAAGGTTGGCGGGCTTCCATCTGGTCAGCTGATGGGACTTTTGAAGGACCGCATAAAGAAGTGAGAGACCCAAAAACCAAGGAGAAAATCGTCAACGGCTGGAACTGGTTAACTCCACCTTCCCGAAATCCAGCCGAATGGGGCGAGATGTGGGCCAGTTATAAAAAGATAGCCGATGAAAGAATAAGGAAATTACAACCCTTTGATCCTTCTGGGGCTCGCAATGGCGCCATGGTTCACACCTCCCTACCCCTACACGGCTATGGCTGGAAAAGTCCAGATGAATTGGTAACCAACTATTTTGCGCCAGACTGGGAAGGGGACTCCTGGAATAAAACAGAGCAAGACTATTTTCTTTGGATTGCTCACCGGGCATTTGGCGAAGGCGGATTGCGAACTATCTACTGGGATAT
>JAMWDF010000258.1 GCA_023818865.1 Candidatus Omnitrophota bacterium | reverse complement strand
GATAAGACTATGGAAAATCTGAACTAATCTTTTTCTTTCTTCCGGGTGCTGAATCCGGCGAGAGATGGTCCGGTGAGAGGCAAAGGGCATCAACACCAGAAACCGGCCGGGCAGAGAAATACGGGTAGTTAGCTTAACTCCCTTGAAGGCTGAACCTGGTTTAATGACTTGAACGAGAACTTCCTGTCCTACATAATAGTGAACTCGGTTTCCTCCAGGTTTTTCTTCTTCTATTGTTTCATCTACGTAGGTTTCGTCAATTTGTTCAAAGGGGAGAAATCCATTACGAGAACTCCCGATATCAACAAAGGCGGCATCAATACCTTTAAGCACATTGACAATTTTTCCCAGATAGATATTACCTACTAAAGAAGTGTCCTTCGGGTTTTCCACGAAAAATTGGTGGATTCGGGTTTCCCGGGTTATTGCGACTCTAGCTAAATATGGTTGCCAGTTAATTATGATTACTTCTTCCTTCTTCATCGGCACTCCACAAGATAAATCTTTCTACAGTGATAAAACCCAAGTGATCTCTAAGAAAGGTGTGGTTTAATCCTTCCATCTTAATAAGTAGTATTAGCTGATGAGGTTTTTCGTCCCTTATCTCCACGAAACTAGGTATCTGGTCCCGCGAGGGAAGGCACTCGCCCTTAAGAAAATACATAGCCAGGAGAGCTGACTTAACGAGAGAGGGTAAGCTCAGAGGTACCCATTCAGCCCGTAAAACTCGTGTCCCCTCTGGCAGCAGAGGATTAATTCGCGAAAGAAGTTTTTCTTCATTTAGCAAAGTGCTAGTATAGATATCCACCGCCTCATTCAGCCCAGCAATGTTAACTGGCAAAGGGGGGCCAAAACTGAGGCGGGGCCTGGGATGAAAACCTTCAGTAAATTTGAACGGAAAATCTATCCGTCTCAAACTGCGTTCCAGAATTCTGGCAAAATTTCGCTGGGAAATTAGTTCTGAAATACCTCTTTTTTCATACAATAAACGAAGGCGACAAATGATTTCTGGTTTCAAAATTATTCTCCCTGCCTGACGGAAATTTCCTCAATGTTGTGAAAGACTCCACCATAAACAGTTGGTTTTAAGTTAATAAACCGATTTCTAATTGCATACATAACGGTGGAGTTGACTGTGTAAATCATCGGTACTTGTTCTGTAACAATAAGCTGCCAGCGGTCATAGAGCCTTTTTCGTTTTTCCCGGTTGAGTTCCCTTGCTCCGGCCTCAAAAAGAAAATCAATCTCTTTTTCCCAGGGCGTAAGCGTATTGCCAGGTCCCTGATTCCAGACGTGTAACTGTCCTCCCGAACTCCAGACGTTTTTCCCACCGTGGGGTTCAATACCGCCTGTCAGACCAATCAAGACCGCTTCCCAATCCTTGGTCGCGGTCAACTTGGTAACCAAGGTATTAAATTCAACTGGAAGAAGATTTACTTTGAAGCCAAGTTTTTTCAGGTCGTCCTGAATGATGTTAGCTATCTGGACCCGCTCTGGATTGTTGCTGTTAGTCATAATAGTGAATTCTACTGGATTCCCTGAGGAATCATAAAGCCGGTTTTCTTTCCAGTAAAACCTGGAGTTTTCTAACAACTTTCTTGCTGTCGTCAAGTTATATTCATAGCAAATAATCTTGGGGTTGTAGAAATAACCGGAAGAAATATTTAGAGGTCCGTTCTGAGGATAACCGAATCCTCCCAGAACATTTCTAATTATGCTCTGTTTGTCAATGGCATGGGCTACAGCTCGACGGAAGAGAAGGTTACTAAACCAGAGTTTTTTTTCTTGAGGTAACGGAGAAGATTGATTTTGGTTGAATACTAGAAATTCTTCGCCGAGGGACGGACCTACCTGGTAAATGGTGAAATTTCCTTTGTTCTCAAATGGTTTCAAAAGAGGATAGTCTTGCCCTCGGACTGAAAGAACATCAATTTCTCCTGCCTTAAACTTGAGCAAAGCCATATTGGGGTCGGCGATGATTAAAATGACGATTCTATCGAGATAGGGTAGCCGCTTACCCCAATCCCCCCTCTTCCAGTAACGAGGATTTTTTTCCAGGATAATCCATTCCCCTGGCCGGTATTCTCTCAGACGAAACGGACCAGTCCCTACAATCTTCTCTGTTTTCTCATGGACTCCCCAGGCACTGTTAAATTTTTGGCTATGGACTGTCTTTTCCAAAAGATGCCTGGGTAAGATTTCCTGTCCGAGGAGGCGCAAGAATGGTGCAAATGAGTCTGGCAAGACAAATTTTACTCGCCTGGAATCAATCTTTTCTACGTAAAGGGGTTTGCCATTAATAAGGAAAATATCCCGGCTGCTGGTGGGAATATCCTGGTTAAAAATAAGCTGGTTAAAGGTAAAAACCACGTCGTCAGCGGTAAAAGGGGAGCCGTCATGCCAGTAAACTCCCTGGCGCAGTTGAAAAATCCATGTTTTTCCATCCGGACTATGATTCCAGCTTTCTGCCAGGGCCGGTTTCACTTCCAGCGTTACCCCGTCAGTTTGGGTTAGGCCTTCAAAAAGGAAACCAGTAACCAGAGTGGTGCTGGTTTCCTTAGCTATGATGGGATTAAATGATTTCGGATCAGAAGAGGTGGATAGTATTAGAACATTACGATTAACAGGAAATGGACGAAACGCGGCCTCCGCTAGCGCAGGTAGTACAAGGGTGAGAGGCATTAGCAGACAAAAAAATAACCTTTCGCTTTTCAAAAACAGAAGCATTCGAGTGTTATTGGATAACCTACCAGCATTATAGAAGACTCTGCAACTCATTAAGCAGTTCATGCATTGTTTGATACCGACGAGCTGGCTCAGCTTGGGTAGCCT
>JAMWDF010000257.1 GCA_023818865.1 Candidatus Omnitrophota bacterium | reverse complement strand
CTTTGATATTCACCCGGCTGCCAGAAGAAACATTTTCCTTGCCTGAGGTAATGACTATATCTCCAGGAGACAACCCAGAAAGAATTTCTACTTGTTCTCCGGATGCCTCGCCGACAGTGACTGATTGTTTTTCGGCCTGGCCCTGTTTTACCACATACACTGAGTAACTATCTCCAGCCTGAAGCAGAGCATTCACCGGTACGGTCAAAACCCCGGGTTTCTTACCAATAGTCACTGTACCCTGAAGAAAAATTCCCGGTTTCAGGATGGAAGAAGGGGACAAGATGGTAAGTTCCACCATATATAACTTTGTCTTGCTATCAGGCGCAGCAGAAATCCGGCTTACTCTTGCCTGGATGACAGGTTCCGGCAAATTAGGATTGAAAAACTCGCCTATCTGGCCAGGTTTCAACCGAAGAACATCCCTTTCCGGGACCTGTCCCCGGATGATAAGGCGGCTGGTGTTGTAAAGGCTGTAAAGGACCTGACCTGGGGCAACTACTTCGCCAATCTCGGCTCGTCTTTCGCCGATCACCCCGGCAAAAGGAGCATAAAGGCAGGCGTCGCGGATAGTGTTTTCCACCAGTTTCAGACTTTCCCTGACAGCTTCCAGGGCAGCCCGGGCAGCGGCTTCCTGTTCTTGGGCTGTCTGGTATTCCAGTTCGTAACGTTCTAACTGAGCCTGGGCAATCACGCCTTCTTGGAAAAGGCGCTGTCTTCTTTCCCATTCTCGGCGGCTGTTATCCAAACGTAATTTGGCTTGGGTGAGATTTTTTTCCGCGATGGCTATTTGATTGAGATTTTGCGCCCGCTGAATTTGCCATTGGCTGCTATCAACCTCAGCCAGAAGTTCCCCTGGGGAAACACTATCTCCAATCTTCTTGGTCAGAGTTAAGAGTCGGCCACCAATCTTGCTGGAAAGAAGAGACTCCTGTTCACTTCTGACCTCCCCATTGAAAGAAATTTTTAGAGTAATGATTTCTTTTTTTACCGTGGCTGTTTCTACCGGTATTCCCATTTTTTCTTGAATCTGGGAAAGGCTCACCGGCGGTTGAGTGTGAATTCTTTGATAAACTCGCCACAGGACTAACCCGAGGAAAGCAATCAGAAGTAGAAAAAAGATAAATCTTTTCATAGAGATTCCTCCTAAGGGATGGTCAGGGTATGGTTGGCAAACGGACTACCTACTGAGTAACGCAGTTCTGCATAAGCCACCTGGTAATCATACCAGGCCTGGTAGTAACTATGCCTCGCCTGGCTAAGAGCCACCTGAGCATCCACCACCTCAGTGGTTGAAGTAAGACCTTCCCGGAAAGCCAGGTTGGTTAACCGCAGATTCTCTTCGGCCTCTTTCAAAACCGCCTGAGTAACTTTGATTCGTTCCTTGGCGGCCTGCCAGTTAAGGTAAGCTGTCTTCACTTCCAGGGCAATGGTAGAAAGGAGAAGTTGATAGGAAGTTTCTACCTGCTGGACCTGGAGCCTGGCTTTATCTACCTGGTAACGGGTGGCCTGCCAGTTCCAGATATCCAGATTGGCTGCCCAGATTAGACTCCAAGCCGGCCGCCAATGGGAAAGGGAACTTTGAGTTCCTTTTTCTTCTGTAAGATTCCAGGCCAGACTGACCTTTGGATAATAACTGCTCTTGGCGATAGTTACGCCTTCTTCGGCAATTTTCCGGTTGACTCGGAGAAGGTCAAGTTCCGGCCGGTTAGCCACTGCCTGGTTCTGCCATTTTTCCAGGGGAATTTCTGGATGGTAGACCTCAAGAATATCAACCACCTGGAATTCTTCGGGAAATTCTTGGTTAACCAGATGGCCCAGCGAGGCTCTGGCTAAGCGGAGAGCATTTTCGGTTTCAACAATGTTTTTGCTTACTTCAGCCAGGAAAACATCTGTTTTAAGAATGTCCAGTCTGGTGGCTAACCCTTGCTCAAAGAGAGAACTGGCTACCTGTCGGTGCTGCTCGGCCTGCTTTTTTAACTCCCTGGTGACCTCAACTGCCCGCCTGGCTTTCAAAATAGCGAAGTAGCCTCTGGCCACCTGAAGGAAGAGATTGTGTTTGCTTGATTGATACTGGTAAGCAGCCGACTTTACGCTCTCGGCTGACGCTCGGAAATTAGCGGTCAAGAAACCCCCAGTAAATACAGGTTGGGAGACGGTTAAGGTAAATGAATAAAGGCCAGGCTTGGTGAGTTGAAGAGGTTCTGGCATTCCCGGGAAAGAAATCTCTGGGGGAGTGCCAAGATAGGTATAGCTGGCGCTGGAAGACACCCGGGGCAGGAAACGGGTGAAGTTTTCCTCCCGGGTGAGAACAGCTGATTTGATAGCCGAATAAACATTCTTCAGTTGAAGGTTATTCTCTTCGGCAAGGCGAAGCAGTTCCTGGAGGGTAAAAACAGATAAATTCTCCTGGGAAAATAAAGCCACTGAGAACATAACCAGCAATAGGATGGTTTTTTTCATGTTTTGGCCAGCCCGGTGAGAAAAATTTTCTTTATAGTTTTTGCCCGACTGGTTAAGGAATAACTTCGATCTGAAAGTATCCACTGAAAAACCGCCCCCTGAAGCAATCCGCTCAACAGGAAAATGGCTTCCTTTAAGGAGACTCTTTTGATTTTTCCCTGAAGAATTGCCTGATGATAACAAGGCTGGACTGTTCTTAGTATCTTGGTTACCTGCGGCTGAAGCTGCCGCGCCAGTTTCAGTCTCAAGTGAGGGGCCTCCAGAAAAAGGATGGAAAAGTAGGCTGGGTACTGTTGAAACAAATTCAGGTAGATATCCACTGCTTCTTCAACCATTCTGGTAAAAGAGAGACCCTGACGGATGAGAGAGAGGATTTTATTCAGCAACTCGGTTTGGCCGGATTTAAAGAGAGAAAGGAAAAGTTCT
>JAMWDF010000034.1 GCA_023818865.1 Candidatus Omnitrophota bacterium | reverse complement strand
AATGACCATTCAAGAGTTCTTGATGTCAGCTGAGTACATTCTTTCCGAAGGTGGCCACCAGGTGATTCTTTGCGAACGGGGCATCAGGACATTTGAAACGGCGACCCGGTACACCCTGGATATTTCCTGTGTCCCGGTGGTGAAGGAATTATCCCATTTGCCGATTGTTGTTGACCCTTCTCATCCCGCCGGACACCGCAACTATGTTGGTCCGCTTTCTTTAGCCGCGTTAGCGGCCGGGGCAGATGGTTTGATGGTTGAAGTTCATCCTGATCCGGCAAAGGCTCTCTGCGACGGCCAGCAAGCCTTGGCCATTGAAGATTTCCGCTCTCTGGTGAAGGCTCTGAAAAAGTTAGCCAAGGATTGTGGTAGAAAATTGTAGGGAAAAATTTGATTCTTGACAAACAAAAGGGGCAATCTTAAAATGTATATAAAAGAAAGGAGGTGAGAGATATGAAAAAATTGGTGTTAGCGCTGATCGGTGTCTGCCTGATGGTCATAGCCACCCCAGGAATGGCTCGCACCCTGGAAGAAGTAATGGCAGAAATGGAGAAGGGAGCGGCCACCCTGAAGGATGTGAAAGGAGTGCAGATTGTCAAGTTTATGCTAGAGAAAGAAATGGTCACGGTTAAGAACAATTTTCTGGCTAAGGTGCCGGATAAATTCAGAGCGGAGACGAGTATTCCGATCCCTGGCACTAAAAAAATCCAGAAGGTTCTGACGGTTTGTGACGGAACGACCATCTGGCAAGAGACCATGGCTCCAGAGGAAAGAAAAGTGATTAAGATGAAACTGGCTGATATGGCCGGTAAGCTTGATGCGTATCAGCAGAAGATTTTGGGTACTGGTGGCGGAATGGTGGGAGCAGATGCACTGTTAAAACTGGCGAATGCTGACTATGACCTCAAAGTTACTGGTACAGCGACTCTGGGTGGCAAAACGATGGATGTCTTAGAAGGAAAGCTAAAAGGCGCAGCCAAGCCAGGACAAATGACTTTACCCACTCCAGCCAAAATAAAGTACCTGGTGGGTGCCGCTGATGGTTTTGTGTATAAAGTGGAAGGCTGGGACAAGGCCGGTAAGAGCGTTTTAGAAATCAGTTATGAAGATATCAAGTTTAATACCGGTGTGCCTGACAAGACTTTCACTTATAAGCCACCAGCGAAGGTAGAAGTGATTGATGCGGCGGAAGTTGCTCCGTTTGTCATTCAATAATCAAAAAAGGTAGGAGGGAGGTTAATCTTGGGTTTAAGATTGACCTCCCTTTCTACTTGGAGAATAACCCTGGTTTAGCCGCTGCGCTGTCCTTATGGCGTCTCTGACCGCTTGATGAGCCCCTTCACCCATAAGAATTAGTCCAGCCACTGTCAGAAGTAAGCCTTTAACCGGTAGCTTTCTTTTTGAAGATTCCTGTTTTCTTTCGGTTGGTTGTTCTTCTTTCTGCATTTCGTCCTGGACTATGCCTTCTTCATTCATCTCTACTGGTTCACTTCTGCTGATAACTGGCGCACCAGCTATCTTGACCGCTGAGCCGCCAGGGCTTTTCACCAGAACAACGATTCCCCAGCAAAGGAGAAAGAGTCCGGTTAAAACTATCAAGAAAAAGGCAGTGCCTTTGCCAAACTGACCATTATAAATCTGGCCCAGCCCAGGACAGATGGTAGACAAAACCGCAGCTAATCCAGAAGATTTTTGTTCATAGCGCCGTCTTACTTGGCTACGTAATTCCTCTTCCTCAATGATACGTTTCTTTTCTTCTTCGTTCAGATAAGCCATATTCACCTCCTTCCTTCAATCAAACTTCCAGGAAATTGTGCTGATTTCTTTCTGGATTTGTGGAATAATCTTAAAGTTCTTGTTAATTGGTAGAAAAACCATAAAGACGTCTATGGATTGTCCCTGGGAAAGATCTTTTTGGGGGGGGACAGCATTTACGAAAATGAAGTCGGCTCCTTTCCCAAACATAGCCGCTCCGGGAATTATACCGGCTCCGTTACCCTTTCCATCATGGACATAGACCCACTTGACATATTCTTGATCAAGTTTCTGACCGACGCTTTCCGGATCAAGCTTGTAGGTCATGATTTTCCCTTCTTTAGGGATGGTGTAATACTTATAAACATTTTTTTCATAGGCAGATTCTATACCCCAGTTGATGGAGCAATTGTGAGTTTCTGAACCAAGGTAGAAAAACCGAGAAAAAATTGCCAGATAGGGCTGGCCTTGGCGAATTTCCGTATAAACATCCAGCCGATATTCCCGGTCAACATTTTGACCCGACCCTAAGAGCATGGTGGTCTTTACCATCTTTCGGTTAGGTTCATCCACCTTTAGTTCACTCTTGGCCACTTTTTTTACAATCAGGTCTTTGCCATTAGCAAAATCTTTGGCGCCAAAATAAAGAATATTACCTCCAGAGTTGATACTTTCTGCCTGGACCATATAAAAGATTCCGTCTGTATAGAGAATGGCGCCGTCAGGCTGCATATTTACTCCGAACCTGGCTCTTGGTGCAGTTTTCGGAACTGTCTTAGGGGTTGTCGGTTTTTTCCTGGCCGGCTGAGAAAGACACAAGGAAGTACAAACAAAACTGAGCAACACAACAAGGCTTCCCGCTAACAAGAATCTAGATTTCATTCCTCCTCCTGATTTTTATCTGAACTCAAATTTTCACCTTCTTTACCGGATTGTGGTTCCAACTAAATAAAATATAGACCCAAACTGGCTTTCTGTCAACTTAACTTGTTCTTGCCCCTGAGTCTCAACCAGTCAGAATAGCCATCCCAACCAGACCGAAGGCATATCCCCAGGCAAAGGTTCTCACCTGAGGTACCCAGTGAGTAAGGCAAAACGCCAGGAGATTGAGTAAGACGAAAAAGACCAGGCGGAGAATCTTCCCCCGGGTTAGACTGGGAGGTCTTATCCCATAAAATCTTTTCTGTTTGCTCATATTGTCTTCAGGAAACTGAATCTCTCTTTCTCAGATGAATTCTGCTATCTCTATCTGAGCAATTTCTGAAGAATGGTCTCCTGGTTCATAATTAAATATACACCAGCGACGATAAGAGCCAGAGCAATCAGTCCCAAGATAGCATTCTTCAGGGGGAATGCCCGGATACTTTGAATACTGGCAATAAACATCAATAGTCCCCCACCGGCCAGAATAAAGCCGACCACAATGACAAACGCCTGCATATTTCCCCCTTGTTTCTGATACTAATATTAAATTAAATCTGGTTATTTAACAATTCGGCCGCTTTTTGTTGCTAACGGTATTTACTGGGGGTACAATACACAGAGAAGATAAAATGAGACTTTGGGAAATGTCCTGGAGCAAATTTAGGGAAAAGACCAGTTATCCAGCCAACAAATCTTTTCTTATCAGGGGGTGGACCTTGAAAAAGATTTGGGCAATGTGGTTGGTGAGTGGGTGTCTTTTGGGGGTAAATTTGATTCTGCTGGCTCAGGATAGTTCCAGTTCTTTTCAGGATGAACTGGCAGTGAAGATGAAACAACTAAGAGAATTAAGGCAGAAGATGGCTACGATTGAATGGAAAGCCAGCCAGGAAGATGAAGAGTTGAAGAAGTTGAACGAACAGTATCGGGAATTGCAGAAAAAGTTGCAGGAGATCACTGACCAACGGGAACAACGCTTAAAAGTTGTTCTCAAAGACCATGCTGAGTACCAGGATTTGAAAAAGCGGTCTGAAGAGCTTCGGCGGGAATTAAGATTGATTCCGGAGAAAACACAGAAAAAAGGTTCTCCTGCCCAACCCTCAAGCAAATGATGCCTAACTGGTTACCAAGAACCAGGTTTGCAAGGATAGGTATACTCTTCTTTTTTCTTTTTGGCCGGTTATACTCCCAATCTTTCCTTGTCAGAATTTTTTATCCTGATAGACAATCTCTGATGACTTTGGCTGCAGACCTTGACATCTGGGATGTTTATCCTTCTTCAGGCTATTTCGTTGCTTTGGTAGAGACAGAGCAATTGGAGCGTCTTCAGTCCGAGGGTTACTGGGTGGAGATTGAGGAAATATTTGGGCCAACTCTTGTCAGAGTTTTTGGAGATTTAGGATTGGGTTATCAAACAGTGGAAGAAATTTACTCTACCTTAAGAAATCTCCCTTCTCTTTACCCGTCACTCTGCCGGGTAGTAGATATTGGTGATTCCTGGGATAAGACTATAACCGGTGGTGCTTCCGGTTACGACCTTCTCTGTTTGGTGTTAACTAACCAGGCTTTATTGCATGCCAAGCCAGCGTTTTTCCTCCTTGGTGGCTCCCATCCTCGGGAAATGGCTCCGCCAGAATTGGCGCTATGTTTTGCCGAATACCTTCTGGAACAATATGGAATAGACCCTGATGTTACCTGGCTACTTGACTGGACGGAAATTCATATTTTTCCCTTGCACAATCCCGATGGTCGGCAATGGGCTGATCTGGGATATCACTGGCGGAAAAATACCAATCAGGATAGCGGCGTACCTTTTCCTTATTACGGGGTGGACCTTAACCGGAACTTTGACCATCACTGGGAGTGGTCTTTAGGGGCCAGTGACAATCCGGCGGCGGCTACTTATCGGGGAGAAACAGCCGCTTCAGAACCGGAGACCAGGTCGCTCCAGGACTATTTATCTCTGGTTTTCACCAAGGCAAACGAGGGACTTTTCATCACTCTTCACAGTTATGGCGAAAGGGTGTTATGGCCGTGGGGGGATGTGATTACTCCGGCCCCTGATGCCGCTTCACTGGAAATGTTAGGCCGGCGGATTGCCTTTTTCAACCAGTACCAACCGTTGCAAAGCAGCCTTCTTTATCCAGCCAGCGGCGCGGTTGATGACTGGGTTTATGGTAAGTTGGGAGTGGCTGCTTTAACTGTGGAGCTGGGCACCGAGTTTTTCCAGAACTATTCAGACTTTAGAGAAAAAATCTGGCCGGAAAACCGTCAGGCCCTACTTTATGCTTGCAAAACTACCCGGTCGCCTTATTCTCTTCCCTTCGGTCCAGAGGTGACCGAGATTTCTCTCAACCCAGAAGTAGCGGTTAAGGGCGAACCGGTTTATCTCACCGCACTGGCTAACCTGAACCGGTTAAAAGGAGCACCCATAAGCATGAACGAAGATGCTTTTGTGGGCGGCGGTTACTTCACAGTGGATATCCCTCCTTGGGCTGAAGGCTCAGTTTTTTTCCCCTTGGAGGCAGAAGACGGAATGTTTGACAAGCCGGTGGAGCGCTTGGTAGGGGGCGTTGAAACAGCTGGATTTTCACCGGGCAGACACACCATTTTTGTCACCAGTTACAATAATCAGGGAATGGCTGGGGTAACCACTGCCGTTTTTCTCACAGTAATTGATGGGGTTGGGGATATGGATAGTGACCGGGAAGTAACCATCAAGGATGTGCTGTTGGTCTTGAGAATGACTTTGCAGATGGAAGTGAATCTTGACGGGGTCACTCACTTCTGGCCTTATTCAGCAGACTTAATCCGAAAAGGAGATGTTTCCGGAGACGGTCTAATAGACATAGCCGATGTGATTTCTGTTTTACGTCAGGCAATTGGGCTTTCTTGAGCCAGTTAGCAGTGACACTTCTTATGAATAGTCAGTTACCTGTTTATCGGCAACTTACCCGGAATGAATTCACTGGGAGAGTGGAATCCCTCCGAAAAATAATGAGATTTTGTCGCCTTTGTCCCCGAAAATGCGGGGTTAACCGGCTGGCTGGGGAAAAAGGCTACTGCCAAGCCAGGGATAAACTGGAAATTTCCAGTTACGGGGCCCATTACGGTGAGGAAAGTGTTCTGGTGGGGGAAGGGGGTTCTGGGACTATCTTTCTCACCTGGTGCAACCTGCGTTGTTGTTTCTGTCAGAACCAGGAGATTTCTCTCCTTGGGCAAGGGCGAATAGTTTCTATCCAGGAATGCGCTGAAATTATGTTGCGACTTCAAGAAAGGGGCTGCCACAATATTAATCTAGTTACTCCCAGCCATTACGCCCCCCAATTGGTTGAGGCAATTTTTTTGGCTTCAGCTGCAGGCTTATCTTTGCCGGTGGTTTGGAATTGTAGTGGTTATGAAAACGTGGAAGTGCTGAAACTTCTTGATGGCATCATAGATATTTACATGCCTGACCTAAAATACAACCAGGCTGATACAGCTAAACTGTTATCCAATGCTCCGGATTATGTAGTGCGCAGTCGGGAGAGTATAAGGGAGATGTACCGACAGGTGGGAGATCTGCTGGTGGTTAACGGATTGGCAGCTAAAGGCTTGCTGGTCCGACACCTAATTTTGCCTGGTAAAATAGAGGAAAGCTTAGGTATCCTTGATTTCATTGCTAAGGAAATTTCTTTCAGAACTTATGTGAATGTGATGAGCCAGTATCATCCTTGCGGGGTGGTTCCAGCTGATTTAAATCGTCCCTTGTTTCTCACCGAATACCAGAAAGTAGTAGAAAAAGCTGTGAGTCTGGGGTTAACCAGAGGGTTAAAATGACAGCTGGTTGAGGCTGGGATAAAATCGTGGAGTGGTTTTGGGGAAAGATTAGTTGACCTTGGTGCTTATTGGAGGTGAAAATGAAAGCCGCTGTAGTTTATGGTGACGGGAAGGTTGTGCTGAGAGAAGTGCCGAGGCCAGAACTAGGTCCTTACCAGTGCCTGGTAAAGATTCTGGCTTGTGCTACCTGTACCGGCACTGATCACAAAATTGCTAGAGGAGGCTTGCCCTATCCGATGGACTATCCGGCGATTCTTGGTCATGAGGGCTTTGGTCGGGTGGTGAAAACTGGTCTCAAGGTGCGTTACATCAAAGAAGGGGATTTTTTCTTGAGACCCACCAGCGTTTATCCCGGGGAAAAACTTGGCGACTATTTTTCTGCCTGGGGTGGGTTTGCAGAGTACGGCCTGGTCACTGATGTAAAGGCGATGAAAGAAGATAATCCCCAGACAGAAGTTCATAGTTTTACTGTTTACCAGCAACCGGTGCCGGCTGATTTACAACTTGACCCGGCTGACGCTACCATGTTAATCACCCTGAAAGAAACAGCCAGTTTTCTTCAGGCGATTGGGACTGGCTGGAAATCTTCTGTGGCTATCTTAGGAACAGGCCCGGTTGCGATGGGTTTTTGCTGGTTTGCGAAGGTATTTGGTGCCTGGCCAGTAATTGTCATCGGTCGCCGGGATGAACCAGAAAGAAAATTTAAGAAATTAGGGGTAGATTTCTATATTAATAACACTCGTGAGAACATGACTTTGCGGGTGAAACAGCTAACAGACAATCAAGGAGTAGATTATGTAGTTGATGCGGCTGGAGACCTCAATCTATTGATCGAATCCACCTCTCTTCTAGCGCCAAAAGGGAAATTGGCGCCTTATGCCACCAGTCAGTCCTACCAATATGTAATTGACCGAAGTAAGGGGCCTGGACGGTGGTCTTTCGTTCTGTCTGGACCAGATGAACCTTCGGCCCACCAGTATCTTCTTGATGCGATTAGGCTGGGCCTGGTCAAGTTGAAAGATTTTTATTCTCATCGGTTGCCCCTGACAAAAATTGCTGAAGGTTTTAAGATGATTGAGGCTAAACAAGCTTTCAAAATAGTATTTGAAATGGGGGAAGAATGAAAGCCAAGGCAGTGGTTTTTCCGAAAGCTGATAGTTTTGAAGTCCGGGAGCTGGAATTAGACGAACTTGGAGAAAATGACGTGATAGTCAAAACTTTGGTGACGGCCATTTCTCCAGGGACAGAGCGGTGGATTCTGCGAGGGAAACATATCGGAACCAGATTTCCCTGCGTGCCTGGTTATCATCGGGTCAGCGTGGTGGAAGAATGTGGACCTGGAGTCAAAGGGTTGGGCCCGGGAGAGATTGTCTATGGCTGTGCTTCAAGATGGAAGGGCGAGGTCTATTCAATGTGGGGAGCACATATGGAAAGAGCCGTGGCTGATTGGCGGCAGTTCACCTATCTTTCATCATCCTGGCTCAGCCGTTTGGAGATAGAGAGTTTGTCTCTGGCGATTGTCTCCGGAGTGGCTACCCGGGGAATACGTTTCCTGGAAGTAAAAGAAGAAGACAGGGTAGTAATTATTGGGGCTGGTTTCATTGGACTGGGCGCTGCCCAGTTGTGTGTTTACCGGAATGCGGTGGCGTTGCTGGTGGAAATTGACCAAGAGCGGCGAAAGTTTGCTGAATCTCTTGGCTTTGTAGCTATCAGTCCAGAAGATCAATGCTTGCGACAGTTTCTCCGAGAAAAAGCACCCACGGGAATAGATATGCTTTATGATACTGTAGGGCATGCTCCAACCACCGATAAACTAGTTAAATTTGTCAGACGCCAGGGAAAAATCTTGCTTCAAGCGCAATACTTTGACCGAGAAAAATGCGCGATTGACTTAGACCAGATCAAGATTCGGGAAATCACAGTGAAAACGACCTGTGGGGTATCCAAAGAGGACCTGGAAGAAACTTTTTCTTTAATTCGGCGGCGCATCCTGAACATTCCGGGAATGATTACCCACCGGTTTGAGGCAGAGGATATTCTGAAAGGGTACGAAATTCTCCACACAGGGAAACCTTTTAACCTGGGAATTGTCTTCCGCTGGGACAAAAGGGTAGTTTAATAAAAACCATGAGGGAAACAATGAAAGTTCTAAGTCTAAACCGAGGCAGTTGCCCGCGCCGCGCTATCCATCTTGATTTTCATACGATGCCAGGCATTTACGATATCGGTAAAGAATTCAAAGCAGACGAATTTGCCAGAACTCTGAAACAATCGGGAGTTGACTATATCACCGTTTTCGCAAGATGCAACCTCGGTTTTGCTTATTATCCAACCAGGGTGGGGACGATTTACCCAGGTTTGAAAAAAGATTTATTGGGTGAGATGGTGACGGCCTGCCACCGTTATAACATCCGAGTAGCTGCTTATATCAATGCAGGGCTTGACCATGAACATGCTCTCCGGCACCGGGAATGGGTCAGGGTGAGTAAAGACGGCCGGGTTTACCAACTCCAAACCATGGGGCACTGGTTTCGCACTATGTGTCTAAATACTGGCTATAGAAGGCATCTATTGGCGTTGTGCAAGGAAGTGCTGACAAACTATCCGGTGGATGGTTTATTTCTGGATTGTTTCAGCATCCTTCCTTGTTACGGAGTGGAATGTCTGGAGGGAATGAAGAAAGCCGGGTTGGACTACATGGATGAAGACCAAGCAACGGAATTCTGCTGGATGGTTACAGAAAGTTTTGCCGAAGAAGTGAAGCGGTTAGTAAAAAAACACCAACCAGGAATCAACATTTATTTCAACGGTCTGCCCTACCGACTTCAACCTACCCACTTGGAATTGGAGATTCTGCCTACCGGTGGGTGGGGGTACGATGCCTTACCTTTTCAAGCAAGATATGCCCGGGGTTTAGGCAAACCATTTTTCACCATGACCGGCCGTTTCCATAAATCCTGGGGAGACTTTGGCGGGTTAAGACCAACACAGGCGCTGCTTTTTGATTGTTTCCTTTCCCTGGCTAGTGGGGGTAGTTGTTCGGTTGGCGACCATCTCCATCCTAGAGGAAAACTGGAGCCAGAAGTCTACAACTTAATTGGCCAGGTTTATGGAGAAATAAGTAAGTACGATGAATGGACTGTTGGGGCGGTGCCGGTCAGCGATTTTGTTCTGCTTGACCCTGGGTTGAAGAGATTTCCTGGGAACAGGAAATCCTTTCAGCATCTTTCTGGGTTTACCAGGATTTTGCGGGAGCTGCATTACCATTTTGATATCGGTGATGACCTTACCGACATTAACGATTACCAGGGAGTAATTCTTCCTGATTTTGTCCCAGTGGATGAATATCTGAAAACGAAGTTGGAGCAACATCTGAGACGAGGCGGCTGGATTATCAGCTCCGGAGAATCAGGCTTGAACCCGGCAAAGACAGATTTTGCTCTGAAGGAATTTGGTTTGAATTATCTAGGACCTGAAGAGTACCACCCGACATTTTTCACCGTGGAAAAAGAAATCAGTTCTGGCATTCCATTTATGCCGATAGCCATCTATCATCCGGGCGTGGCTGTTCGGGCTAATCCCGGGACAAAGATTCTGGCTCAACTTTGGAAGGCTTATTCTAATCAAGGTTACTGGGATTTCTTCCATGAATATCTTTACAACCCACCGGAGAAGAGTACGGGAAGACCCGCCCTAACCAGGAAGGGAAATATCTTCCATTTCAGTTTTCCGGTCGGGCAAGCCTATTTTGAAAGCGCGGTGCCAGCCTACCGAAGTCTGGTTGACAATTGTCTCGCCCAGGTGCTCAAGACTCCTTTGACCCGGGTAGAAAACTGTCCTTCCTTCGTTCACATAGCGGTTACCAGTCAGCCGAAGAGAAGAATCGTCCATCTGCTTACTTGGCTTCCTGAACTAAGAGGGCAGAATATGCAAGTCATTGAACAACCAATGCTGGTGGAAGATATCACTGTTTCTCTTCGTAGGGACCAGTTAGATATCAAAGAAGTTTATCTGGCGCCTGAAAAGAAACCACTAGCTTGGGAATGGAAAGATGATTATGTAACTGTCAGGCCTGGCCGGGTGAAGGGTTATTGCGCCATTGTCTTTGAGACCTAGCCCTGGGTTTGAAACAAGGAGGAACGATGTTTATTGATATTCATGTTCACACCAGGACTAAACTTATCCCTGGGGTTCAGCCCTATGCGACTCCGGAACAGTTGATTGCGCGTTATGACCACATCGGAGTGGAAAAAGCGGTGATTCTACCAGGAGGTATTAGTCCAGAGTGCGCGGCGGTTCCCCAGTCAGTGCTGGAACTACCAGATATTTGTGCCAGGTTTCCTGGTAGGTTTATCCCTTTCTGTAATGTTGACCCGCGAGCTCTGACAAATTCAGAGACAGCGCCGCTGGACAAACTTCTTACTTTTTACAAGGAACACGGGTATAAAGGAGTGGGAGAAGTTACCTGTAATTTGCCATTTCTTCATCCATTGGTGCAGAATCTATTTCGGCATGTAGAAGAAGTAGGGTTACCGCTGACTTTTCACATTGCTCCGCAGATTGGCGGCTGCTATGGTCTTTACGATGACCCCGGACTTCCCCAAGTGGAGAGATGTTTACAAAACTTCCCCCAATTGGTTTTCCTTGGGCATTCCCAGCCCTTTTGGGCAGAAATCAGTCGTCTGGAAACGCCGGCAGACCGTTACGGTTACCCTAAGTATCCAGTAAGGGAAGAAGGGGTGCTGCCGAAACTCTTTCGTCGTTACCCGAATTTAATGGGAGACCTTTCGGCTAACAGCGGTTATAATGCTCTGGCTAGAGACCCTGAATATGCAGTGAAGTTTCTAACAGAATTTCAAGACCGATTGTTGTTTGGCACTGACATTTGTGCGCCTGATACACCAACGCCTTTGGTAGATTTTCTCCTTAAACTACGCGAGGAGAAAAAGATTGACGAACAGGTTTTTCAGAAAGTTGCCAGACTAAATGCCTTAAGATTACTTAATCTGGCCGACTAATCTTTTCCCTTAGTCTGAAGATTTTGCGGGACAGGTTGATAATGGGCTGGCTGAAAGGAGTGGATAGCTCGTCCCTGGGTAATAGAGCGCAAAACAGTGGTATAGCCAAAAATAGTCCGGAGCGGCACCAATCCTTTAATAGTTGAGAATCTACCCAAACTGTCCATCCCTTCTACTTTTCCCTCTCTGGCGGTAAAATCAGCCAGCACTTCTCCCAGGTAGGGAGTGGGGACAGTAATTTCTGTTTCCATCAACGGTTCCAAAAGGACCGGCTCTGCTTTTCTAAAGGCTTCCTTCAAAGCCAGCGCACCAGCGATTTTGAAGGCTATATCTGAAGAATCAACTTCATGATAACTGCCATCCAACAAGATGGCTTTTATATCAACAATTTCGTAGCCTTCGTGTCCGGTTCTCATCGCCTCAATGATTCCTTTTTCTACTGCCGGGATGAACTTTGCCGGGATACGTCCTTCTCGTACCTGGTCTTCAAAAATAAAACCGGTACCTCTAACCAGCGGCTCTAACTTCAGTAAGACATGAGCGTATTGACCGCGGCCACCAGTTTGTTTTATGAACTTGGTTTCCACCTTTGTTTCCTTAGCAATAGTGTACCGGTAGGCTACCCGGGGTTGGCCGGTATTGACGACAATGCCTGATTCCCGGCGTAACCTTTCAATCACTACCTCCAGGTGGAGTTCGCCCATCCCTGAAAGAATAACCTGGCCAGTCTCCGGGTCAACCTGCAACCTGATAGTAGGGTCTTCTTCTACCAGATGCTGGAGGTGCTGAAACAGCTTTTCCTGATCTGTTTTTAAGCTGCATTCAATGGCTACCGAAAGTACCGGCTCAGGGAAAACTGCCTTTTCAAAGACAACCGGGTTTTTCTCGCAGGCTAAAGTATCAGCGGTCCGGGTCGCTTTCAAGCCGAGGAGCCCGACAATATCGCCGGCCCGAGCCTCTTGTACTTCCTCGTATTTAGCCGCATGAATGAGAAAGATTCTGATAATCCGTTCATTCTTTCCAGAAGACCAGTTATAGAGCCGGTCCCCCTTAGTTATTTTTCCGGAATATATCCGGCCGTAGTAAATCTTTCCCATGTGGGGTTGATGCAAAACCTTAAATACAAAAACAGAAGGTGGGTCGTCTGGTAAAGGCATTCGGCTGACAGGCATTCCGGTTCTTGGATGTTGTCCACGGATTTCTTTTCTGTCAAGCGGAGAAGGCAGATAGTCAACAATAGCGTCCAGGAGAAGAAGTGGGCCTTTGTTTTTTAATGAGGAGCCGCAGAATACTGGAAAAAAACGGCAGTTGATCGTTCCCTGACGAACGGCTGCTTTGATATCGTGAGAGGTAATTGGTTGATTTTCCAGATACTTAGCCAAAATTCTTTCGTCTACCTCGGATAGCTGTTCTAACAGGCGAACTTGATACTCACTAGCCAGCTGTTCATATTCTGGAGGAATATGAGCCAGTTTGGCGTCAGTTTCATTGTCACCGACATAGTGAAGTGCCTGTTCTTTAATCAGGTCAATGATGCCAACGAAACTTTCGTTCTTAATAATGGGTAATTGCAAGATTAGGGGCTGGGCGGCCAGTCTCTGTTCAATCTGTTTGACCACTTTAAAGAAATCAGCACCTACCCGATCCATCTTATTGATATAAATCAACCGGGGTATTCCGTATCTCTCGCTTTGCCTCCAGACGGTTTCCGACTGGGGTTGAACACCGCTAGTGGCGCAGAAAATGCCAATAGCGCCATCCAACACTCTCAATGACCTTTCTACCTCAGCGGTGAAATCAACATGTCCTGGGGTGTCAATAATGTTGATTTTATGATTCTTCCAATAGCAGGTGGTAGCCGCCGAGGTGATAGTGATACCGCGCTCTCTTTCCTGGTCCATCCAATCCATAGTGGCGGTTCCTTCGTCCACATTTCCAATCTTGTGGGTTCGTCCGGTGTGGTAAAGAAAGCGTTCCGTGGTAGTAGTTTTTCCCCCATCAATGTGAGCGATAATCCCTATATTTCTGATACGAGCAACTTCCTTCCGCATAACAGTACTCCTTTTTGGTGGAAAATGCTTTTCCGCGAATAATAACCTGGAGAAATTCTCAGGGAATCCCTCAGGCAGGTAACATTTCGCCTCTTATTTCACCAAAGTATATCACAGTCTATCCTAACAGGTCAACTGGCAGTCTTTGATACAGATAGAGCCTGAATTTATTTGCTTGCCTGAAAAAACCAGGGAATCTCTTCTGTTGAGAATAGGACTAGCCGCCTAAATGAAGGCTAGCCGTATTCTCGCCTAAAGCGCTTGAGTATTTGTAAGTGACTGGCAGTTATCTCGTTTTCGGAGATGGCAGACAGCAGGGCTGCAAGACCCATATTTTCTGAACAAACCAATAGGGCTTGACAGCGTCTTGGGAATATAGTATTATATGATTATAGAATTAAAGCAAAACCCTGATATAGCCATGGCTGAATTTAGATTGAAAATTGATAAATACGGGAGTGAGCCGCTTTATCTGCAAGTAAGAAATGCCTTAGAAAGAGAAATTGCTGCTCTTACGCTAACCGAAGAAACGAAGTTACCGCCAAGTTCTGTGATTGCTGATAAGCTGGGGGTAAGTACTTTAACAGTGGACTTAGCCATGGAATCGCTGGTGGCAAAGGGTCTTTTGTACCGACGCCCCCGTTTGGGTACGTTTATCAGACCCAAGAGTCCGCAAAGAGTGATTACTCTTGGTCTGATCACCTTTCAGAAATGGTACAACCCGGATCTAAGAGCCTGTGAGGAAGCTAGTTTACTTTTCAGCGACTATGTACGGGGAATTAAGGAAGAAATTTCTCTATCCGGGTGCAAGTTCAAATTTTATCCAGTTAGTCAGCAACATAAGGGGGGACTTTTCCGAGAACATGATGGCCAAGATTTACCTGATGGCTTTATCGTGTTTGAACAGGCAACGGCTGAGGTTACCGATGAGATTGAAAAATCTAAACGCCCCTATCTCATCTTAAATCCGCTTCTAGGAGAACAGCCAGCTGAAAATGTGGTGAGTGCCAATGATGAGGGTGGGGTCTACCAGGGAACCGTTCACCTCCTGGATTGTGGTTATCGTCAAGTGATATTTTGTGCCAGTGGGCAAGAGGAAAGAGGTAGGAGGAAACTGGCAGGTTACAAGCGGGCCCTGGCTGAGCGAAAAATTCCTTTTAATTCTTCCCTGGCATTGAACGAATGTTTGGTCAACGAGTCTGGGTGGGCTGTTTTGCAGATTGTTAGAAAGGTTGGGATTCCCTGCGGGGTAATGGTGGTCAATGATATCAGATGTCATCTTATTGGCGAGACATTGCTAAAAGCTGGATACAGAATTCCAGAGGAGGTGGGGCTGGTAAGTTTTGATGATACAGTGGTGGCTGGCTGCAATAATCCTGCTTTGACCGCTATCAGTAAACCGCGGTATGAAATGGGGCGCAAGTCAGTGGAGATATTAGTTGGTCTAATCAAAGGTGAACTCACACCGCCGATTAAATGTGTTTTAGAGACGAAACTGGTGGTTAGAGAATCTACTATCTCTAAACCGGTAAAAGACGCGAAAAGGAGGGGAGAAAAAAATGAAGAAAACAAAGGAAGGTAGGGAAGCCTTTACTCTGATTGAGCTCTTGGTGGTAGTAGCAATTGTCGCCATCTTGGCCGCCCTGCTTCTCCCAGCGCTTTCAAAGGCCCGGGAAAAGGCCAGAACGGTGAGTTGTATGAACAATTTGAAACAGATCGGCCAGCTTGTTCAGATGTATGCCGTGGATTTTACTGGCTACGTTGTTCCGTATTACCAGGACCCTGACACCTGGCACAATCTTATTGCCAAGTATTTCTTCAAGGGAAGAACTTTTTATAAGAAGGGCACCCTTTTTATGTGTCCCTCCAATTCTTCCTCCTGGACAGGAGGAGTAGTCACGGCAAATTATGTGATGAACTGTAACTGCTCGTATAGATACCCGAGGAATATTTACTGGACTCTTCACAAGATTGGTCAGGGCTATGAAGACAAAATTCCATATGTTACAGATGGCACTTGGTATCAGTTCGGGTATGACGGTTCGGATAACTACATCATGAAGTATGGAAGCATTCCGCACTCAAACGGAAGCAATTATCTTTTCCTGGATGCTCATGTTCAGTGGCACCCTAGACTATCCAGCGCCCCGATTAACACCTGGACAAGAGCGGACTTACCAGTGACCTGGAAATTGAACCGGTTTCACCGGATTGACTGGAATTAGGGATTTCGTCACCGGAGTAAGCCTTCGGCGGAAAAATGAGGAAAAGGCAGGTTCTACTGATAGCTTTTATCCTGCTGTTCACCTTGGGGGTATCACTTAAATCTGACCATGGGGAAATTATCACCTCACTTCTGACAGTTAACCTGGGAAAATACCAGGTGATAATTGAACCCTCAGGGAGAATCAGGGAAATCAAAGCAGAAGAAACGATTCTTCTGGAGAGGCTTGGTTTGTTTGCTTATCCGATAGATTCTGGCAGACTTTTTCAGGGTGGCGGCCCTCCAGAATGTCAGGAGAAAACTATTTCGCCCACGACGCTTTCTCGGGAGAACAGGAAGATTATTATCAGAAGAGAAGCAGTTTTGGGAAATGAAAAATTTCCCGAGGCGGTAAGGTATAACTACCAGGCTGCTTTTTCTCCTGAGGGCAAGGTGAGTATTTCTTATGAAGTTGACTACCTAATAACTGAAAAATGGCGTGCGTATGCTGGAGAATTCATCTACCGCATTCCCTTGACATCCATTGCTGGCAAAGGCTGGATTGCAGAAAACAGAAGTGGGGCAGTAAATGCCGGAACCAATCCGATTGTTTTTGAAAAAGAGAACAGAAAGCAATGGGTTCACATTGATGATGGCAGCAGATTGGTCTTGGAGATTGCTATCGGTCAGGTGGAACTGGTCCCGGAAGGGAAATCATATCTCCGGGGAGGGATAGAAGGAGACGGGACCGCCATCTATGTCATTTCTTTACCGCGAGAGCCAGAGATTTCTGCTGGGACCAAACAGAATCTACAAGTTACTATTACTCTGACATTGAAATAAACCTTAGGCACCGGAGGCGAAATGAGAAAAAGTGAATTCTGCTATCTCTGTTTGTTTCTTGCTACAAGGGCAATGTTTGGCTTTGAAGTGAAGT
>JAMWDF010000033.1 GCA_023818865.1 Candidatus Omnitrophota bacterium | reverse complement strand
ACCTTGAAAAACTGCTTTTCCTGTGGGAGGACATGTCTCAGAGGAAGATTTATATTACCGGCGGCATCGGGTCCAGATATTCAGGCGAGGCGTTTGGTTTACCTTATGAACTACCTAATTTACGCGCTTATGCGGAGAGTTGCGCTGCCATCGCTTCTATGATGTGGAACTACCGGATGTTTCTTGTTACCGGAGAAGGTCGGTTTATGGACCTGTTTGAGGACACTCTTTACAATGGATTTCTTTCAAGTGTTTCTCTCAATGGGAGAGAATATTTTTATGTCAACCCGCTGGCTTCAAGAGGGGAGCACCGGAGAAGACCCTGGTATGATACCACCTGCTGTCCCCCTAACATTCAGAGAATGCTGGCCTGTTTGCCCGGGTATTTTTATGGAGTGAACAAAGAGGGAATTTGGATAAATCTGTACGGGGAATCAGAAAGTGTTATTCCCCTGCCTTTAGGTAACAAGGTAAGAATAGTGCAGAACACCCAGTATCCTTGGAAGGGCAAAGTCAGGCTATTGGTCTCCTCAGAAACTGAGGAAAGAATTTCACTTTTTCTCCGGATACCTAAATGGTCTAAAGACTGTCGGGTAACTGCTGATGGTCAGGAATTTTCTCCGGAACCAGGTAAGTATCTTCAACTAAAGTATCTGGTTAGAAGAAAAGAAAGAGCGATTGACCTTCACTTTAAGATTCAACCGACTCTGTACCGGGCCCATCCAGAGATTGAAAGTACCAGGAGTTGCGTAGCCATTAAACGCGGTCCTGTAGTTTATTGCCTAGAAAGTGTTGACAATCCCAGAATTAATCTTTTTAACTGTTGGCTGGCAAATCCAAGGTTGAAGGAGAAGTTTGACTCCAATTTTATGAGCGGAACATATGTTGTTTCTGGGGATATGTTAAGTGGGAAGAGTAAAGACTTATCTCTCTATGAAAGGATAGACGAGTGTCCAAAAGCTAAGTTTGAGAAAAGAAAATTTAAAGCCATTCCTTACTACCTCTGGGCGAATAGAGGGCCTTCTAAAATGGTGGTTTGGGTTGGCAGAAACTTGGGAAAAAAGAGCTAATATCCTAAGGAGGTTGAGATGGACAATAGTTTAAAGAAGCTGTTGGCCAGGATGAGTTTACCAGAGAAAGTAGCTCAGTTGTGCTGTAGGGAAAGGAGCACTCTGCTGACGGATGGTTATTTTTCCGGAGCCAAGGCTGAACAGGTATTAAAGGAAGGGGCCGGGCAGGTCAGTCCGATTTTAAGAGAGTTTGACGCGGAAGAAGGGGCTAAACTTGGTAACCGAATCCAGAAATTTATCCGTGAGAAAACCAGGTTGAAAATTCCAGTGATTATTCATGATGAGTGTCTTCACGGTTGTATGGCAAAAGGTTCTACCAGCTTTCCTCAATCAATCGCCTTGTCCAGCAGCTGGGACCCGGAGATGGTTTACCGAATCGCCAGGATAATCGGTAAGGAAACCAGAGCCAGAGGGATTCATCAGGCTCTTTCTCCCACAATCAATCTGGTCAGAGATGTCAGGCATGGCCGGGTGGAGGAAACTTAAGGAGAAGACCCTTATCTTACTTCTCTTTTCGCTGTAAATTTCATCAAAGGTTTGCAGGCGGAAAAGGTAATTGCTACGCCGAAGCATTTTGCCGCTGATTTTGCTGGGGATGGTGGTCGGGATAGCAGTGCTGTCTTCTTTTCTGAGAGGATTTTACGGGAGATGTTTTTCCCAGCTTTTCAGAAAAGTATTCAGGAGGGGAAAGCTGGGTCACTTATGGCTGCTTATAACTCTATTAACGGAGTTCCCAGTTCAGCCAACCGCTGGTTGCTGACCGAGGTCTTAAGAAGGGAATGGGGATTTGAAGGATTTGTTGTCTCTGATTACGGTTCTGTTTCTGGGCTTTACCAGTCGCACCGGATAGCTGACAGTTTAGCAATGGCGGGTCAACTGGCGGTGGAAGCAGGGGTGGACATAGAACTGCCTGGGGCACTGTGTTATCCAGAATTAACCAGGTTAGTTTCCACGGGAAGACTTTCTGAATCAGTTATTGACCAGGCCTGCGAACGGGTATTGAAAGGGAAAAAGTGGCTGGGACTTTTTGAAAATCCGTTTGTTGACGCGCGGCAAGCAGCGCTAATTTCTAATTGTGAGGCTCACCGCCAGGCGGCTCTGAAAGCGGCTGAAAGATGCATGGTTTTGTTGAAAAACGATGGTCTTTTGCCCCTGCCGAAAAACGTTGGCTCATTGGCAGTTATCGGACCCAATGCCGATCAGGTCAGACTTGGTGGGTATAGTACCTTTGGAACCAGGGCAGTGACTATTTGGGAAGGAATAAAAAATAAGGTGGGCCAGAGAACCAAACTGTTCTTCGCGGAAGGCTGTCAGGTGGGAAGTTGGTCCAAGGATGGCTTCAGTAAGGCTATTTCTGTAGCCGGCAAAGCAGAAGTGGCTATCTTGGTAGTGGGGAATTCGGAAAAGACTGAAGGAGAAAATAGAGACCGATGTAATCTTGACTTACCAGGTGTCCAAGAGGATTTGATTAAGGCAGTGGCGGCGACAGGCACACCGGTGGTAGTAGTGCTTATTAACGGAACAGCCATTACTATGGCTAACTGGATTCATCTGGTTAATGCGGTTGTGGAAGCTTGGTATCCGGGAGAAGAAGGAGGAAACGCCCTGGCTAATATCCTTTTTGGTGATTTTAATCCCCAGGGAAAACTCACTATTACTTTCCCCAGGTGTACCGGTCAAGCTCCGCTTTATTACAATTATTTACCCTGTGTCAGGAGCCTGGACTATGTAGAAATTAGAGGAAGCCAGCCGCTCTTTCCGTTTGGATATGGATTGAGTTATAGCCGGTTTATCTACAGCAATTTGAGAATAAATCCAGATGTCTTCACTGGTCAAAGCCAGATAAAAATTTCGGTGGAAGTGGAAAATGCCAGCCGATTTGCCGGAGAAGAAGTTGTCCAACTTTATCTCAGAGACCTGGTTAGTTCAGTAGCCAGGCCAGTTCTGGAGTTGAAGAGATTTGAAAAGGTTTTGTTGAAACCTGGAGAGAAGAAAAAAGTAGAATTTTTCTTGCGCGAGGAAGACCTGTCCTTTCTTAATGAGAATTTGGAGCGGGTGGTAGAGCCTGGTTTTTTTGAGGTCCTGGTCGGCAAGAACTCTCTTGATGGCTTGAAGGGAAACTTTAATTTGACTTTCCCAGCCAGCTATTTCCTGAAAAAATCCAAGTAAATAGCCAGGAAAAACGCCAGGATGGAGGTGAAAAAAATCAAGAAATAGTTGATGGTGTCCCGGCGGGAGCTTAAAGCACATAGGATATCTCTTACCAAACGCTGGTCTTCTTCGGTTAGGTTCTGGCCAGCCTGAACTTTATTGAGAAGGCCTGCCTGGCTGATAAACTTGGTTCTTTTTCTGTCAATAATAAATTTGTAAACAAAAAAAAGAAAGAAACCGAGGATGCCGATATACCAAGCCAATTTTGCATAAAAAGGGTGATAGGCCTGGAGAAGATTAACTATCCTGATAGCAATGGTGGCAATCAGACCAATAGCAAAGAAAATCCAGGAAAGAAAACTCTCCTGACATTGACGGGCTTGGGAACAGGTCCGGCATTCTTTTCTTAGTATTTTCACTCACCCACCTATTGGTTTAGTTTCTCCACCAGGTAAGCGACCCTTCTACCTAGACGGTGGCATTCTTTTTCTACCCGGGCATCAGGCAAGCCGATGGAGACTACCCCATAATGACCACCCTGGCAATCACCCTGAATGACCATTCCGTGAATAAGCAAGGCATGAAGGATATCAGTTACGGTTGTTTCGTTACCACCGCCGATATTGGCAGAAGAGGAAAAGGCTGCTCCGACTTTTCCTTCCAGCTTTCCATGGAAACGGACACTCTCGTCCAGAAACTGCTTCACCTGGTAAGCCATAGTACCATAATAGGTTGGTGAACCGATGATAATTCCTTGATACTCCAACAATTCTTCTGGATTAGTTTCTTCTACTCTCTTACAGGTGACTAACCCCTTTTCTTCGGTGACCCCAGCTTCAATCAGCCGCGCCATTTTTTCGGTATTACCGGTAGCCGAGTAGTAAACGATCAAGATTTTCTTTTTCCCTTCCATGTCTCCCCCTTTTCTTTCAATCTCCGGTAAATCTGTTTCTATTAAATATTAAACAGCAGGCTGACAGAGGAAAGCAAGTAGTTTTGACTTCTTGACCAGTTTGTCTTTAGGTGATAGAATTCAGCCTTAAAAAACATAAATAACCAGGAGGCTGAATGCTGGAGAAACTGAGAGATATTAGACATCTTCTTTACACCTCAGCTTATTATCCGAAGGAGATAGAACGGGTTCTTGACCCAAAGAAGCCTTGTTTTATCAAGTTTGACCCTGTGCTTGGTTATGTCCTTAAGGACTACATTTTCAAGGATGGAATAGACGATAGTTGGTCCAGTTATGTGTACGAGAAAAAGGGCGGCCACCGGAAAGTGTTTCATTACGCTAACCAACATTGCCGGATTAACACCTATGGTGACAGTTACACCCAATGTGCTCAGGTAAGCGATGGTGAGACCTGGCAGGAAATTCTGGCCGCTCATTTTCGTGAACCCATCCGTAATTTTGGCGTAGGCGGTTATGGAGTTTACCAGGCTTACTTGAGGGCAAGGCGAGTGGAGGAGAACAAGAGCCTGGCAGCAGAATATATCATCTTGAATATCTGGGACGATGATTACCTGCGTAATTTGGATGCAGCCAGGTGGATTCGGGTAGGCTGGATGTGTCGGGATTTGCCCCGGGGCAGAAAGGATACTTACCCAGTTCATGGCTTCCCGTGGGCTCATTTACGCTTTAACCCAAAGAAAGGTAATTTTGTGGAGCTGCCAGGACTTTTGAAAAAAGACTCAGATTTATGGAAATTAGTGGGTAAGGAAAACTATTACCAGGCTTTTAAGGATGACCAGGTGGCTAATTTGTACTGTCTTACCCAGGGGGGAGAGATTGAGGGAGAACACTTGAGAGAACTGGAAGAGCTGGCAGAGGCTTTTAAGTTGAAACTCAATCTCAGGGATAGAAAAACGAGGCAGTCGGATGCGATGAAACTTCATCAGGTTTATGGTCAGCGTTCTACCATGTATGTGGTTGACAAGTTCAGGAAATGGACAAGGGCAAACAGCCGGAAGCTGATGATTTTGTTAAGCTACGATGTGCCTACGGTTCAAAATTATCTGCGAACTGGCGAGAGATTTGATACTGAATTCTTAGAATTTCTTAAACGGGAAAACTACACCTTTGTTGATACCTTGGAAAAGATGCGTCAGGAATTCAAATGTTTCCGGGGAAGCATTAACCAGTTCTGCGAACGTTTCTATGTAAGCCGGGCTGGGGCTCAGGTTTTTGGTCATTTCAATCCCTTTGGTAACTTCTGGTTTGCCTTTGCTATTAGGAAAGAACTACTAAATTGGCTTTCTCCACCGCCTCCGGCTTACCAGGGGTAGCTTATTCAAACAGGATGGCTTTGAAGTCATGTTTTTTTAGAAAGAAACTTGGTTGTCCCGATCCAGTAACTGTTAGTTCTTCCCCAGTTTCAAAATCCTTGGGACGGAGATTGCTGGTAAGACCTAACGCCTGGTAATCAAGACTCACCGTTGCCTGGCCACCTTCTCCGTAGTCAGTCACGATCGCCAGGGCCTTTTTCCCCCGAAGAAAGACAATACCTTTAGCCTTAATACCTTTCACTGAAAGAGGAAAATGTTCATCCCAGTAATTGAAGACTTGGCAATCTTTTTCTCCATACCCGAATTCGTAAAGCTTTTTTAAAAACTGGTAGTGAAAGGCTGGACCATAGTCCCACACTTTCAGTTCATGGACTAGACAAACACCCAGTCTGGTTCTCATTACCCAGGAATAATCTGGATCTTTCTGGTTATAAAAACCACCAGCCAAAATCAAAGGAATATTTCCGCACTGTCTGCCAATGGTTTCAGCCACAGTCATCTCTGGAGTAAACCTATCCTGAAAGTCTCTTTTTCCATACTGCCATTCCCAGTCAAGACTAACATTAGCAAAGGAAAGGATGGGTATTAGATTGGCGTTGGTCATATGGACCACATTAAGAAACACTGGTCGGCCGCATTCATGAAAAAGAACCGCCGTTCTTTTTACCAGTTCTCTCATTGCCCAAAGGCCCAGAGAAGGATGAATTCTCCCTTTTTCATCTACCCAGGCTCCACCGGCTACGGTGTCGTAGTTAGCCGCTAAATAAAGATTGTCCCAGTAAATTCCGTCAAAACATCTCATCATCTCCCGATAATACCAGAGAGCTGCATCCTGGAAACTTCTTACCGGACAGATTTCGTAGCTCACTGAGCCTTCTTTCTGTCTCGGAAAATAAGGAAACTGAATCCATTCATCCTGAAAGGTAGGCCATTCTTCCAGATGAAATCCGATTCCTCTGGGATTGGTGTACGGCGTTAAGAGCCAGCCGCGGGAGCGAAGAGTGGAGGCGGCTGTGTGCATCCCGGCATTAATATGGTTGAGGAAGAATGTCCATAGTTCTGTGCCTGGCTGAACAAACTGTTTGTACTTCTCCAGCCATTTTTCTACGAATTTTTTGTCAAAAACCCCGGTGTCTCTGGCCTGGGAAAAAGCCTCGTAGATAGACAGGTCTCTATCCACTGGGTAGAAATCGTAGCCCCGGCAACCGTAATAGGGATTGGAGCCTAGAATGGTAAAAGGTTGAACTTTAGGTGTCTCAAAGTAACCCATCAGCCAGCGGCGCCAATTGACCGGGATTTCAGGCATCGGTTTAACTGGGCTGGCCTGAAGGCCGAAAACGATGCGGCGCTCTCGGTTTAAAGGAGTTGGTGTGGTGATAAAATTTACTCGCAGGGTAAGTACTTCACCCTGGCGTACCAGTTCCAAGGTCGGTTTTTTCTCATCCAGACTCCAATCGTAGTCGTTATCAGCGAACCAGGCTAATCCTCTTTCTCCACCACCTAACCAAATATAAGGATAAAAAGGTCCGACTATATTGATTTTGTTGGCCTGATTGGAGTTCCAGACTAAGCCTTCTCCGGCCGGAGTTTTCCCGGCATAGTTGTGTCTTAGTCCATCGCCGCAAGCATGCAGGTACTGAGCCAGGGCATCGCGCAGGGGTATCTCCAGAGATAACCCATCTATAGTCATCTGTCCAGCTGGATTTAACACCAAGGTGACCTTAGCCAGCCCGTCATAGTCCCACTCTGTTCTTACCTGAGCATTAAATTGCTTGGCGGAGAATGACCCAGCAGTGATCACCTGCCAGGGCTTCTGATCAAGAACAGTAAATCTTCCCTGACTGATAGGCAAACTTTGTCCTTGACTGGTAACCCGCCAGAACATCGGACTGGCCAGCAATGGCTTTTCCAGGCTGACTACTTGGTCCCAAAGACCAACGGCATTGAGCTGGTGGGTTCTCAGGACTGTGGAAAGAAAGTTTCCCTTGACTTCAATAGGCGTAAAGGGAGGAATAACTCGTTGGGATAAACCCAGACGGTTTTGTTCCCAGGGGAATACCTTTCTTTCGTAAAGTTCCACTACCGGTTCAGTCGGAACATCCTTTCCGCCCTCAAGACGAACCGCCACCTCATAGATACCCTCACTCAGAACTGGAGTATCAGTAATCAATTCCGCTTCTGTTCCTTTGAAAACCAGTTGTTTCGTCAAGAGAGGCTGTTTTTCGCCTTTTCGGGTTAGAGTAACTACGGCTCCGGTTACCTGGTCCTTAGAACTCAAGCTGGTAATGTCCACTCTTACTTTCATCTTATGGTAGTAAGGGTAAATTTTGTACTGGAGAACAATGGCTTTTTTCTCTTCTTTCATCAGGGTCCAACGGTCTTCTGGTTTTCCTGGCCTCCAGCGGAATTCCCGGAGATAATAGACTTGTTTTCCTTCAGGCGAGGTAACTTTTACCAATGTGCGATGGGGAGCTTCAGGCCCTCCGTGAGGAGATTGGAGAACAAAAGTTTCTCTGGTACCGGCAGGGATAGTTTTCTCCCAGGTTTTTTCAGTAGGTGGGTTATGGCTCCAGGCATCAGAGATAAACACCTTGACGGCTAATGTTTCTCGGGCCAAGACTGTCAATTCTATGTGAGGTTTTCCCTGATCATGAAGCCTTATGATTTGGACCACTGGGAAACTGGCGTTAAACGAAACTCTGGGCATCGTCGGGATATCTTCGTAAGCCACGCTAGCGTTTTCCCATCGGCTCTGGTCCCAAGGCCGTTGCCAGTTACGACAGACTCGGAGGCCCCAGGTTCGGTCTAAGTCTTCTCTGCTGGCGCCGATTTCAGAAAAGGGGATTCTTATTTCCACGTGCCAGAAACCATCAATGACATTGCTGGTAAAGACCCAGTTTTTTAACCGCCAGGCAGTGTTTACCGGATTGTGGGGATTAGCAGGATCGAAACTGCGGTCATACATTGCTTGCCTGGCGTTACAGATTAGGTGGAAGTAGCGCTGGTCTCCAGTGGTCTTACCCAAATGGGGATGGATGACCAGTTCCACACTTTCGTCATAGCAGACCGAGACAATATCCCGATCACCATCAGGTACTGCCCGGGTAAGTAGCTGACCATCAGGAGCTACCTCTGACTTGATTGCGATGAAAAGACTTTCTTCATCCGCCCCTACCCAGAAGATAGCTTCTCGGCTCGTTATCTCCTGATTATGCTGACTAACAAAACCGACCATCCGGGCAGCCTCAGCCCATTCAGACTCTTCAATCTTACCGTCAAGAATTGGTAGTTTCTTCATAAAAGGTATGCCTATCTCTGGTAAAACTACCTGGCTAGTGCCTGCCTTGACAAAGATAACAAAACTTCCCAAGGAAAATAAGACCTTAAGTTTGTTAGTCATCAGTTATCTCCCTTTTGGTTGAATTCCCGGCTAAATGCCTGATATATCTTTTGCAGCTCTTCTTTGGTAAGCGCCTTTTTGAAAACATAGACTTCGTCAATAAGAGTTTCTTCACCCCCTAAGGCCCCAACCAGGAGATCGCCAAATTCTTGCGCCAGGGGTGGTTTTTTCACTGACCGGACAGAAAATGTTCCTGCGTCTACCGAAAGGGCCATCTCCGGCCACTTCCACACTGCGGCCAACATCCGCCATTTTCCAGAAGGCCAGTTATTAGTGCCGAAATTGATACAGTTATTGCCGGTGGTAGGAGTGTTAACCAGGAAAAGAACTGCTTCCTGACGAGTTAGCTCTCCTTTTTCATTATGGCCTGGTCCTTGTCTTTCCAGGTAGAAGCTGAAATTGGTAGTCATGGCAAAGATTGTATTGGGGCCATTGTAATGGGTCCAGGCGACCGGACAAACCCACATTATCATGGTACCCTGGGTGGCGATGGGAAAATTAAGTTTTGAGGAATAAACAGCATAGCCACTTTTTCCGCCACCCGCGGTTAAGGCTAATTCTTTGAGTCCTGGAACAAATTTTGGCTGGCCAGTTAACCGGTAATCAGACAAACCTAAAGCCATCTCTGGCTTCATATTGCCCCCATCAAAGGATAGATAAAAGACAATCTCGGCTGTCAGCTCCCGAAGAAGCGGATCAGTACTCCACGGTGAAAGTGGAGATTCATTTGATTTCAATCCGGAAGAAAACCAGAGGGAAAGGATAAGCCATGGCCAGATACCCTTAGGCATTCTAATCATCATTTTTCCTCCAATCTATTCCCCAAAGGAGACAGGTTAGAATAAGGTCCCTTTATTTTAGCCGCGGTCAAACTTTTTGTCACGAGTCTTTTCCAGGAGTAAAATTGAGACCGAACCAAGCCGAGGAAGGAGGAGCGAATGGGCCTAAAAAAAACATTTATTCTTGTTGTCAGTATTATAATTTCTCAAGTTTCTCTGGCTAACCCCTCTTACCCTTATCTTCAGGTCCCCAGGATGAGTCAACCCCCGGCCATTGACGGAGAGATAAAACTTGAGGAGTGGGTTGAGGCTTCCTCTATTACTGGGGTAGTAACCTGGTGTGCGGAAGGCAGTCCAGGGCAGCCGCCTACCATGGTTCCAGAGATTCAACAGGTACGCTGGTATTTAGGTTACGATGACCGGTATTTCTATCTAGCCATGGATTCACCTCATCCTGAGGGTTCTGTTCTCACCGCCAATGTAAAAAAGAATGATGAAGGTTATCTGATTTTATGGGATGACCATACGGAAATTCAGTTGTCCAGCAGCGGACGAAAATTTCCTGAAGGGTTTTATAAGATTATGGTGAATCCGCGGGGTTATTTTTCTGACCAGTGGTGGTTTAGCGGAACACCAGGCGCAGAAGATAGGTGGCAGTCAGGCGCCATCGTTAAATCCAGGGTGACAGCGACTGCCTGGCAATTGGAGCTGGCAATTCCTTTTAAGTCTTTGAATTTGCCAGAGAAACCAGACGGACAGAGAATTGTTGGTAACCTGGTGAGAACTGATTTTTGCGGGGGCATCTACTTTGCTGGTTGGGCCGGTGGTTCCTGGATGAGCTGGGATATTTTCCCCGAGATGGAACTTAGTCCGGAGGCGCCAACTTTTCACTGGGAGAAAATTGGCGATGTCCCTTCTGGAGTCCTGGATACCCGGATAAGTTTGAGAACAAGACGACCACGGGAAGAAGTAGAGGTAATAATGAGGCTTTTGAATGCTGAGGGTAAAGAAATTTACTCAGAAATGGCCAAAGCGGAGTTAGTGTTAGGTAAAACTTCTCATCTGAGTTTCTTTAGGAAAGATTTACCTCTCTCCCCGGAGAAAGATGAACGAGGGAATTATCAACAAAACTTTCTGGAAATCATTGTTACCAGCCTGACAGATGGGAAAAGCAATAAATCGGCCAGCCCGGTTTATCAGGCGAGGATTCCAGTGATCAGGATGACTCAGCGTTACTGGAACCAATTTATTAAGCCCTGGCAGGAGAGGAGAGAAACTGCTGGAGAATATGCTTTTAACTTTGCCCATTACCCCTATACCAGTCAATTTGAAGTCTGGGTTGACCTGGATTTATTTGGAGTACCTAAGGAAATTCAGAGTGCCAGTCATTTTCTGGTGAAAATTATCGGGGAAAACAAAAAAGTAGTGGCCTGGATGGAAGGGAAAATTCAGTCAGACCTTTCCGGACATGTGCTGACCAGAATTCCTGAACTATCCCCAGGAAAATATGAAGCGCTCCTGCAACTCTTTGACCGGAAAGGGAAGGTTATTGCGGAGAAGAAGCAAGAATTTTTAAGGGAGAAATGGATTTGGGAGCGGAACCAAATCGGAAAAGAAGATGTTGTCATTCCTCCTTTTATTCCTGTGGGGCTGAAAAAAAACGAAATAACTACTTGGAACAGGAAGTACTTTATTGGCCGCGATGGCCTACCGGAGAAAATAACGATTGGAGGTGGAGAAAAGAACCCAGGTTTGGGCCCAGATTTGTTAGGCGGGCAACCTATATCTGTTTGGTTGCTGTCTGAAGGGAAAAAATATGATTTGACCGGAGAGGGATGGAGAATCCTGGAGGTGAGGCCCACCGCTGTAGTTTTTCTGGCCAGAGGGAAAATCGGGCCAGTTCAGATTTTGTCTCAAGTAACAGTGGAATATGACGGCTGGTATTTGGTGAAAATGAATTTTATTCCCGAACATCCGGTGAAGGTGAAGGAAATGGCTATGAACTGGACTGTCCCGGAAGCGGATACCCTGGTAGTGATGCGAGGAGATACAGTGGAGCAAGGTTACTTTGGGGCCTTCCCGGCTGGGGAAGGAGTGGTTTGGGAGAGTACCCAGCTAAATCCAGTCTCAAATCTCTTGGGTTCCTGGGCCCCAGCCTGCTTTATTGGTACTGGGGAGAAAGGATTGTGGTACTTTGGAGAATCCGATGAATCCTGGTGTCTGGATGACAATCAGCCCGCTATTGTGGCTGAAAGGATTAATGGTAATCCTTCATTGCGGTTCAGATTTATTAATCATGAGGTTACCTTGGATAAACCTAGAGAGATAGTCTTTGCCCTTCAGGCAGTTCCGGAGAAGCCTTTACCGGAAAAGTGGAGATTGACAGCCTGGGGTATGCCTGGTGGTCTGGAGTATGTGCATGACACCCGGGGTTACCGAATGTACGGAGCGAGCGTGGATGGATTTGAACTTTATTCTGAAGATGATTACAAGAGATTGCGGGATACCTATCTTGGGATTATCCCGCCGCCGAAAGAAGCTCATGGGTGTCGCTCTTTCTTGAAGCCGCAGCGGCCGCTGGTTCTTTACGGCAGTGGCCGGATGACCGGTATCTCCCGGGAATTTAAAACTTTTGCTGGAGAGTGGCTGGGAAGGACGAATTACCGAGGATTACTAAAGCCGGAAAATACTTTCAAAGGGAAAGCCAGCGATGCGGGGATAATCTGGCAAACTGAGGATGAGGTTTCTCCCTGCGGTGTCTACCATACGGAAAGTTTCCTTGATTACCATCTTTGGTACCATAAGAACCTGGTGGAGAAGGTATTTCTCAACGGCACCTGGTGGGACAATGCTTCCATTGATTATGGTGGACCGGAGGCCCTCGGTTTATCTTATCGCCGGGAAGATGGTCAGCTTCAAGGCAAATCCAGCCTGTTTGCTTGGAGGGAACAAACAAAGAGGTTAAACGTGATGCACTGGCAGCTGGGCCGTCCGCCTCTTTACATTTCTAATATGCATCCGCTTTGTTCTTTCACTCAGATAGGCTGGCATATTGAAAACAGTTTTCATCGCTTTCAGGGAAATAATTATGTAGAAAGGCTGGGAAACAATACCGGGGTAGATGTTTTTCGGGCTCTGGTGAAAACCAAGCCAGGGATTGTCAGTCGGTTTGCTTACGGGGGACGAGTAGGCTGGGCTTTAAGTTTACTACATGATATCGGGAATTGCCAACCCCCTACCTGGCGAGCCGATGAGTATCCAACCTTTAAAAAAATCATGGATGCCTTAGAAGAATCAGTATCTTTTTTTTCCGGAGACCCTCTTTTCATTCCTTACTGGAGAAACAAGGCAGTGAGTTTTACTACCCCAGAAGTATGGGCTTCGGTTTATATTCACAGACAGAGGCAGCCTTATGAAGAAGGCGGCAATCCTCCTAAGCGAAAAAAAGCCGCCGTTATAATTTTCAACGGTGGACAAGACAGGGTAGTAGAGGGTTTCAAGATTGACCCCAAGGCGTTAGGCTTAGAAAAAGTTTCGCGGATTACCGACGCAGAAACAGGAATTGCCTTGCCCCTGGTGTATTCCCGAGAGACGGGTTATCAGTTTGGCGAGATTTACCAGCAGCCATATACCTTGAAGATGAAAAGACATGATTTCCGCATTTTGATTGTAGAGTAAGAAATGGATTTCATTGACAGGAAAAGAAGGCGGTTTCCTTTCAAATGCTTCGGGACGGACCAGCCGGATATTTTTGTGTTTACCGTGGACATGGTTTGTCCGGATTTTTACCGACCCGGCTTGCTAGCCAATGAGGTTTTTCTCCCTGCCTGGAGAGCCCTGGAAAGCCAGTCAATAGTTTTTACCAATGCCTTTTCTGTTTCCCCGTTATGTAGTGGCAGCCGGGCAACATTTTTTACCGGCCGATACCCTTACATCTTAGTCAATGAAGAACGCAGTCACGACGGGTTTGAGACAGAACTCCGAGCTGATGAGGTTATTTTCCCAGAATACCTAAAAGCCGCTGGTTATCTGATTGGTCATGTAGGAAAGAGTCATATCGGTACGGCCAGTTTTATTCGGGCCTTCGGAGAAAACTGTGCTCCGTGGAATCGCTGGGCTCCGCCTATTTGGGATGACGCTGATTACCAAGCTTACCTGAAAACCCTAGACGTGAAACCGCCAAAATTTGTTAGAAAAATACAGGGGAAAAAACCTGACAGGCAGACTCTAGGAAACCTTTACGGAGGCTGGGTGGGCCAAGAAGATGGAAAACCTTTCCCTGTAGACGCCACCTACCCCCATTACTTGGTCACCCGAGCAATGAACCAGCTGGAGAGATTGTTGGATAAAAGGAAACCAGGCCAGCCCGTGTATTTCCAGATAGATTTGTTCGCTCCCCACCAGCCTTTTTTCATTCCTTCTGACTTAGCTGAGAGGGAAAAATCTTTGCGCCAGAAAATGTCCTTGCCGGCTAGCTATGAAAAGTGGGTGACCAACGACTATCGCTGGGATGAACCCCAACCAAAGATTTACGAGATTTATCGCCGGAATTGGGGGCTATATGACCAGAAAACGGCTTTTGATTATTTCATTGCTGGTATTCTCCAGATGGAAGTGGTGGACCTGGCCTTGAACCGATTTCTGAGGTTTTTAAAAGAAGAGGGATTACTTGAGAAATGCGTTTTTCTGCTTACCAGTGACCATGGAGAGATGAACCTGGAGCAAGGACTAATAGACAAAGGGGTTTACGGTCATCCAAGAATAGCCAGGGTGCCGCTTCTCTTAAAACTGCCAGGATTTTCTTCTGCCAGGGTGGTTGAAGAACCAGTGTGTCTTTTGGATGTGGCGCCAACTATGTTTAATTTAGCCGGAATAGAGGCTTTGGCTGGCTTGGATGGGGAAAGTCTTTTGGTGAGGCTGGAGCAACCTTCTGTCAGGCGGAAACCATTTCTTTTTGAGGCGACTTGGCATGTGGCTCCAAATCCAGCGGTGGCTATTCATGATTATCAGGGATCAGAAAAGCATTACCGGTATGTCTATAACCTTTGCTCAGAAATAGACGAACTCTATGATCTTAACGATCCGGAAAGCAAGAACTTGATTGCTGAGCCAGGATTAACCAATGTGCTGAAGGAAATGAGAGAACAACTTTTGGACTTTCTTAACCACGATGTCAGGTGGCGATGCTATCTCCATGCCTTCCGACTAGACCATTTTCAGTCTGTTAAGAACGGAACTGACGACACTCAAATGTTTGTGCCAGAATAGAAATTCCTGTCTCTACTGATGGATATACATGTCCCAGTCTTCTATATTAATTGGCAAAGGCTTGTCCAGTCTGATGGAGTCCATGGCCCGGAGAGAAAGGTAGGTAGCTCTCATTCCGGCAATCTCATCTACTGGAGAGGGCTGATTGGAGATGATGGCGTCAGCGAAGGCGGTGAGCAGCTGAAAGTGTCCCTTATCTGGGAAAACATAGCGAAACTGCCCTGTTTCTTGAAATTCTCTGCCCATCGCGTCAATCTTTTTCAGGTAACCAGAAAGTCCTCCTTCCTTACCGATTTCTGGGTAATAGTCAGTCTGAAGGGGAAATTTCTTTATTTCTCTCTGGCCGCAACCAAAGTACTGATTTTCCACAAAGCATTCACTCCGGAAAATCTTTCCGTGGTCCTGAATTTCAATCAGCTCCTTTGGATATTCAAAAGTACCGTTGGCACTGAAGATGAGACAACCGAGAGAGCCGCTGGAAAACTTCAGGTTGATGATGTAGTTCAAACGAGTACTACCCGAGGCGACCAGTTCCACCGGTTGTTCTTCAATCAGCCAGGGCATTAAATCCAACCAATGACACCCTTCTCCGATAATTTGACCCCCGCCTTCTTGCCAGTCAATATGCACCCCGCCATAGGTCAGACTTTCATCATTAATCCGAATAACTATTACTGCCTGGTCTTCCTCTGGCCAGCGCCTTCGGTCCTTTTCCTGGACATAAACTCTTGGGGGGCCAGAAGGTTGTCGCCGGTTCTTGAAAAAAGCTTCTTTTAAATCTACCATAGCTGGGCTGAACCGCCGGTTGTAGTCCACGCAAAGTTTGACTCCTTTTTTTCTTACTGACTTTATTACCTGGTAAGCCTCTGCCAGGGTCATGGTCATTGGCTTTTCGCATAAGAGATGCTTGCCTGCCTGGATGGTTTCTTGGATAAAGAATTGGTGTAACTGGTGGGGTACGCTTAAGATAACCAGATCAACTGACGGGTCCCGGAGAAGTTCCCGGTAGTCAGAGGTAATCTTGCTTGCTCCATACTCTTCCGCGGCTTTCCGCCCGCTTTCGCTTCTGGAAGAACAGCAGTATAGCTCAACGTTTGCGGCCCGGGCACAGTTAGGAAGATGTTGGGCCTGGGCAAACTTACCACAGCCAATGATTCCCACTCTGACCCTGGCCATATTTCCCCCTCAGTAAGCTTTGGCAAAAATTACTCTTTTGTTACTTTCCTGGCCGGTAAAGGGACATCTTCCTTTTTCTGGTTCTTCTTGCAGAGGAAGACACCGGACACTGACCCCTAAATCTTCTTTTAGCTGATTAAGCACTTCGGCATTTCCTGCCCAGTGACACAGAGCAAAACCACCGTGGATTTCCGGTTTTTCTCTGTTTGCTGGGGTGAAGAAATCATAAAACTCTTTTTGCGAATCAATCCGCACTGTATTTTCTTCTCTCAATTTCAAAGCCCTTTGGTAAAGGTTATCTTGAATTCCCTTCAGAAGATTCGGGAGGTGAGCAAGAAATTCAGCCAGCGGCTTGGTTTGCCTTCTTGTCTCTACCGCATCTCGCCGGCCAAGAAAGACCTGGTCATTATTGACTTCTCTCGGGCCAATCTCTAACCAGACCGGTATACCCTTTTTAATCCAATTCCACATTTTCTCTCCCCCCCGGGTATGACTGGTATCTATTTCGACTCGGACCGTTTGCCCATTGTAACTTAACCTTCCGAGATAACGAGCCAGCGTTTCGCAGTATTCCATTACTTCAGCCCGGTT
>JAMWDF010000032.1:11232-16812 GCA_023818865.1 Candidatus Omnitrophota bacterium | reverse complement strand
AATCCATAGTAAGGGAAAACTTCTGCATTAAAATTCTCCGGAACTCCGACTGTCTTTTTGCTATACATTTCCCCTATCGGAAGGCTCTCAGCCATAGAGTCAAGCCACAGCCTTTTTTCAAAACTTTGCCTTTAGCCTTCCTGTGTAAAACGGACCATTAACACCAAGGTAGTCATCGCCTGACAGACCGCCTGGCCCCTGATTTTTTTATTTCCTGTCATTCAGCTTTAACTTCGGCTGGCTTAAGTCCAGAGTGGTTGTGGTCGTACCGGCAGAAAAGAATCTCCGGTAATCTGTTTTTTTCTAACCTACCAGACATGATGCTGATCAGGGTCAAAGTTAATCGCTGGCGCCAGATAAAAGTTGCTATTAGAAATCATTGGCCGGTTGTCCAAATTTCTTACCACTACGCTGTACCCAGGCAACCATTCCTCCGGTAAGCCATAGCCACTGATAGCCGTCATATCTATCCTTGTCCGACTACCCACTCCCAAATTAGCAAAGATAGTGGAATAAATTCTCCAGCCCTTACTTTTCTGCCACCAGTCTTCAAACATACTTGGGTCCACCTGAACATAGATAATCTTTCCTTTCCCATAAAACAGAACTCCAGCCACTCCATTTTCTACTGGTTTCTCACCGACTGAAACTACCTGGAAAATCTCTGTGGTCTGGCGAAAGAAAAATTCGCTTGGGCCAAGACCGGAAAACACCGGGTCACTTAGCAAACCAGGCTTATCCAGTTTTTTCCTTTCCCCCTTTACGAGCCCTGGCAAGAGCAAAGCCTCCCGCTGGGATTTTAGTGTCACCACTACGATTCCACCTTGGTAAACATAATCCTTAAGAACTTCCGGAGAAAGTTTCTCTCCGCTTTCTTCCAAACTAACATAGGTTACTCCTTCCTGCCATCCCTCCTGATAGTCTACTCCTAACTGTTTCAGGAATTCTTTTCCCTTTTCTCCACCAACATACCCCATTTTTCTTACCGGCAACTGATCTCGTAAGACCAAATAGTTAATCATTCTGCCCAGTAGCAGCGTTGCCACCGGCTCTCTGCCATAGTGGTCAACCAGGTCAAGTTGGTTGAAGAGTATCCGGCCCTTTCCTTCCTTGACTTCTACCAGCGGAGTATAAAGTAGGTCAAAACCGCAATCCATCAATACCCGAAAACAACCAACCTGAGGCTTTTCAAAGGCAAAGGTCGCCACCATACCCTTGTTGGACCAGGGCCAGAACCTTCTTTGCCCGAAAGAATTCAGTTGGCCATGCTTGCTGGCATTATCTCCCAGGGGGTCACTCGCCGGGTGCCACGGCTGGTAAGCCGGAAGCAAGTAACTTTCTCCTCGCCAGTCAGAAAAATCCTGATTTCCCAATCCGGAAAAAACTGGATGGAACTGGTCTCTGACAAATACCTGTCTCCCATTCACATTCTCCAGTTTTAAACCAGCCACCTGGCGGCAACTTTGCTCCAGAACCAGCAAGTTCAGCCCATCCCGGATAGCATCCTGGAAAGGCAATTGTCCCTGAAATAACCTGACTGCCTCCGGATAACTGTTCTTGCCAATAATCAGCAAGGGAAATCGGTGCCAGGACCATTGACCAGCATCAATCGTGGCTTCATCAAATATCTGATAGGACACACCCATTTCCTCCAAAAGTCTAGCTGTTTGCCCAGAACTGTCTATCAAAGCCACCTGGCCATCAATCTTTCTAGTCTCTACTGGCCTCACCGTAATTTTCAAATCGTCATTGAGAGTTAAGTCTCCGCTCTTCAAAGTACCCTCAATTTTCACCACTGTTTTTTTCTTACACTCCTTAGTTTCAAAACTCACTCCTTGGAAATCAATTTGGCCAGGAGAAAGAGAAATTTCTGTCATCCCGGTTCCCAGTATTTCCCCGGTTTCAGTAATGGCTCGCCAGCTGACACTTGCCCTTAGTGGCTGGAACGATTCATTCACTATGATGAGCGATTTGTTTACCTTTTCCCCAGACCAGTAAGTGTGGTCCTTTGTAACAAAATCATCTTTAGGTCCGCTAAGGTAAAAAAGAACTGAAGAATTAACTTTTTTCAATGCTTCCCCAAACCGATTTAACTTTTCACCAACAAATAATTCGCTGGTTTTGAAAACCACATGGAAAAGGTAACCGCTAATGCCGTAGGTCCGCCAGGAACGAAGCAGCCGGGTGTAGGTTAGAGAATAAATGTCATTCTTGTATTCACTCTCCGGTCCTAACCAGAGGTTCACCCCTTTATCTGCTGCTGAATAACTTTCCAGGTGAGCCGGGGTCAGTTTAAGGTAGGCTTGGTCCCCGAAAAAACGGGCATAGTGCTCCAGAAGGACTATTTCCTTGCTGCCCCGCTGCCAGAGATATCCCTCATGGTGAATCGGATAAACTTGCATCTCTGTCGGCACAAGAGGGTCCTGTTTTGTCTTGGCCCAGTATGAAACCCACTCCTCTGCTTGCTGTAAAGGAGTGCCAAAACCGAGGGTGGTCATAATCCCCCGGAAGTCCCCTCCAGTCCCTAACCGGTAATAGAAAACCGGTCGGCCAGTGGGGTCAAGTTGTTTAACCAGCCTCGCCTTTACATAGTTTTCATCTTCTTTCACCACCTCAGCGGAAACAAGCCCCCCAACCTGCATAGGGTGGCCATGAGGACCATTAAGGAATCCGTTACCCGACCACTGCCAGGCAATCACTGAAGGATGGTTGCCAACCTGGCGTAGCATCTTTTTCCATTCCTGTCTGGTAGCCTCCAGATCAGAGAGGTTTACACCAGGGGCTTGAAAGAAAACCAGCCAACCCTCCTCATCAGTAATTTTCAGACTATCAATGTATGGAAAGGCTGGCGAAAGGGTTCGGTCAGCATTCTGTCCAGTCAGTTTCAACCGCTGAATCTCCTCTCGGGTAAACCCATAGGAAGATAGGTAGTTGTGCGATTTCCCCCGAATAGAAAGTTTGCTTCCGTTAAGCATCACCTTTCCGTCTTCCACCCAGACCTCGCGGAAACCAAAAGGCTCAGGCAAGGTTATATCCAGAAGATTTTTCCCTTCCCTGATTTCCAAACCGAGACGATAGAGAACCGGGTTATCCGGAGTCCAGACTTCAAGGTCGTTTACCTTGAAAGTCAACTCCTTTTCCCCCTGAAAGAGTTTCTCTATCCGCAGGGTGACCGGAGAGAAACTTCTCAGGGCTCGGCCATCCTGGTAAGAAAAAAGACGAGCCACCACCTCTACCTCCAGCGGCCGGTAAGCCAGGTTTTCCACTGGCAAAATTACTTTCAAAGTATTGGTTCTTACCGAAGGGCAAATCAAAGGCGAATCAACATCAAGAAAACCAACATTTCTTATTTCCAACCGCGGTGCTTGAGCCAGACCATTTACATCCATATCTGACACATAAGGCAGTCCAGCGAGAATCGTCAACCGATTACTCTGTCCCCACCGGACAAAGTCAGTCAACCTAACCTTGACCTCACCAGACATCACCGAAGTGGCAATAGGCTGGCTGTTGAGATAGATTTCTGCATTTCCCCGAAGTTCTGGAAAAACAAGAAGCACCTGCCAGTTCTTATGCTTTTCAGGGAGAGCAAAATCCCGTTCCAGCCAGACACTGGAAATTTTCTCCCAGGGAATTCCTTGCCACCCAGAAATCACCTTACCTTCTCTATCCCTGACCCCATTCCGGCTTTTCCAAAGTCCGGGAACACTGATATAAGCCCAATCCTCCCCAAGAAAACCAGGGTTGACCACCTGGTTGTTTTTTCTCTCCAGCAAAGCAGGCTGGAACCGCCATTGCCCATCAAGAAGAAAAACTACCCGCTTTCCATTTTCTCTGGCTGGCTTTAAATTCCAATCAGCGCCGACTGGCAGTGGCGGCCGATGGTCAGAAAGATGGCTAATTTTAAGAGGCATTTCCGGATAATCTCTTTCTTTCGGCCGAGTGAGAGCCAAAGGCGTTTTCCCTTGCCGGTAAGCAAGATAGAGTGCCTCAACCTCTTTTTCTGTCAGGACTGATTTCAACACTAGCATTTCATCCATTAACCCCACCATTCGGTAGCCAAAAACCAGAGAAGTAGGATGATAAGGACGCAGGTAGTTACCCTCAGCGAGCAACTGCCCGTCCAAATACTGCCACCTCTTTTTTTGGGAAAGGTCCCAGGTTAGAACTATCTGATGCCACTGACCATCCTTAAGTCTTTCCGCTTTCTCATCATTAAGAGCGACCAGGGCCAGGGGATGAGTTTCTATCTCATCTCTTTGCCCGGAACCTAACCCCCAGATGTGCGGATAATATCGGTTGATGAAAAACGGGCCGGTTTGCTTCACCCAGAAAGAAAAACTCCCAGCTTCCGGCCAATAGTTTCCCTGGACTGGATATGCCAAACCAGGATATCCGTTTACCCAAGTAAATTTGGCTGCTTGACCACCAATACCCTTTTCAAATTGAAAAATTGTTAAGGGCGAACCTTTGCTGGTAAAAGAGTTCGGAAAAACTCGGGAAGGACTATAACCATCAGTGTGCCCATCCAAACTGACATAAAACAAAACTTCAGGTTGACTAAAGAGATATTGGTCGCCAAAAACGTTAAGAAATAGCCAGAAAAAAAGGCAAATTTCTCTTTTCATCGTTTCCTTAGGCAAATGGTATCTTTAGGTCCCTTTCCTTGTCAAACTGACCGAAGAAAGTAATCTTGCCTGGAGGAACAGTCTGCCATATAATAGCGGGGATATGAAAATTGTGATAATAGGCGCTGGCAGCAGTAGTTTTGGTCGGGGGATAATTGCTGATGTGCTGGCCTGTCCAGAATTAGAGCAGAAAGAATGCTTTCTCTTTCTGGTGGACTCTAACCCGGAATCGCTTCAGACGATGTTTCAGTTTGCCCAAGCCTTAAAAGAATTTCACCGGAGAAAAATAAGGATTGAAGCTACTGTCGACCGGAAGGAAGCTTTGGTAGCCGCAGATTACGTAATCACTTCTGTCGCCAGGCATCGTTACTCCTTCTGGTCCCAGGATTTCTTTTTGCCCCTAACTTTCGGTTTTCGCCAGATTTATGGGGAAAATGGAGGGCCAGGAGCCGCCTTCCATACTCTGCGGAGCCTTCATTTGATGCTACCTAGCTGTCAAGATATGGAAAATCTCTGTCCTCAAGCGCTGTTGCTAAATTTTACCAATCCGGAAAGTCGGGTATGTCTGGGCATTAAAAAACTTACTCGGATAAGAGCTGTAGGACTGGGCCATGGACCCAAAATGACTCTTAGAATCATCGCCAGGATTTTGGACCAGCCAGAAGAAAATCTTTGCCTCACGGTTGGCGGCTTGAATCATTTTCACTGGGTTTTAACCTTAAAGGAAAGAAAGACTGACCAAAATCTCTATCCCCAGTTGCGGGAAAAGATTGAAGAAAAACCTAAACTTTTGCCCCCGCTAGCCAGGGAACTCTTTTTTTCCTTCGGCTTGCTGCCCTTCCCAGTAGATAGTCACATTGGTGAGTATATTGGCCAGGCCTACTATATCTGTGGAGTTCTCCCTGGTTTGAAGATGTTAGCCCGGCCAATCCGAGAAGAAACTTCTTCTGCC
>JAMWDF010000032.1:0-11222 GCA_023818865.1 Candidatus Omnitrophota bacterium | reverse complement strand
CCCCCATCAAACTATTAAACAGGCTATCAATGGCGACCTCTCTCTTCTGAAACAATTAGCTCAAGTCACCAACGAGAACGCCGTTTCCATCATCACTGGAATTGAATTTAATCAGGGCCGGCGAGAAATCAGCGTGAATGTGCCCAATGAAAATCTGGCTATTGCCAACCTGCCGAAAGAGGCGATCGTAGAAATCCCGGCAATGGTAGACGGAAAAGGTATTCACCCGGAAAAAGTTGGCCTTTTACCAGAAGCAATCGCTGCCATCTGCCGCCATCAGATTGCCATCCAAGAGTTACTGGTGGAAGCCTACGCTGCCAAGTCAAGAGATTTGTTACTGGCCGCGCTTCTTCTGGAACCCACTGTTGATAGTGTCAAAAGAGCCAAACAGATGATAGATGAATTCCTCAGGTTGCAAAGTGGCTATTTGCCAGAAATGAGCTGACCAAATGCCTCAGAAAGAAATAATCCACCGCCTGAAACTGGCCTGTTGGTGGTTGACGGACATTGCTCAAGTAAAAACTGATTGGTTACCAGAGTCTGTTTCCCTTTGGCATAAACATCAGTACTGGAAAGGTTGTTTTAAAGGAGAGTATTCAGTAGCAGAGAAAAAATGGTGGTTTTTTTGTCCGGTGTGGCATTCTGGGCAAGCTTTAAAAGCGCTCTGTCTTGCTCACCCTCACCTTAATTCCACAGGAATTATTCCTTCAGCCAGGCTGGCGGCTGATTTTCTTCTTTCTGCCACCGTAGAAGACGGCGATGATAGTGGATTAGTTCTAGCCTATGAGAACGATGCGGACAAGGTAAATACCTCGGCCATCCTGGAAACCCTGGATGGCTGGCTTTACTTTTCTACTCTCACCGGAGAAAAGAAATATAGCCAGGCAGCAGTGAAAGCAGCTGACTGGGTCGCGAGAAAGGCCTATCTCCCGGGAGAAGGAATCTTTCTTGATTGCTACGACCCGGTGAGAAAAGAATTTCTTCCTGAACATTTTAGGGTAAAAGGTCGGCCTCTTCTGGATGATGCTATTTTTCTGAAGATTTACCGGCTAACTGGAGAAAGAAAATACGAGCAAATTTTCCGGGAAACCGCTGAGAGATTACTCCAGGATGAAGACCCGCCAGGTAACTGGATAAGCTATCCACCGGCTAACCGGCAGCGCGGCACTATCCATCCCCGACACGCTTACTGGTGGGGTAGGCCTTTTCTGGCTGCTTACCGTCACACCAGAGAGAAAAAGTATTTAGAATGCGGCTGGCGGGCCGCGGAATGGTATCAAAAGGCTATGCGGCCAGATGGTGGTCTCTTCCGGAACACCTATTTGGATTTTTCTACTGACAGTTTTGGCCAAGCCACCTCCGGCATCGCCTGCGCAGTCATTCTTTGGTTAGAAGCAGATAACCTCCTTGCCCAGCCCCATTTTAGTCAAGAGATTGCCAAGGCTACTTCCTACCTTTTGGGGATGCAGTTTCTCACGCCTGGGGATAAAGACCTGACCGGCTGTATTTTGGAAAAGGTTTTGCCGCCTGACGGTACCGATCGGTCCCCTTACCATATTCGGGACTTAGGAACTATCTTCTTTGTCCAGGCAATGGCTAAACTGCTCAATACCCTTAAGGTTAACCCTCACTGGTATAAATTGAAGGACCTGGAGCCACGACGAAAAAATTCCTCACAAATTTTGTTTACTCGTTTTTGAAAAACTTGGAGGTTGACTTTCTCTTGAAAGAAGTGGCAGAACTCTTGAAAAGGGCCAGACTTTCAATGATTATCGGGCAGCCGCCAGATATATCCAGCAATTGACGCAGAAAGCCGGACTGACTCAAGTAGAGAGGCTAATCTTCCCGGCTGACGGCCAGCCGCTTATCAGGACAAGACCAGCCCTTTAACCTGGCAAACCAGTGTCAGCCGGCTAATTGTTTCCGCTCCAGTGAGTTTTCCTGACCTAGTGGTGGCTGACTATTCCCGACATCTCTTTCACCTGATCAAAGGCTCCGCCAGCCCACCCTTGAAGGGCCTTAACCTTCGCCTGTTAACAGAACAACAGGCTTTTTCTGGTCAGGACCTGCAAGACTGTCTGGTCGTCCTGGAACCTGATACCTGGCCAATCTTCCCTCTGACCAAGAAACTTCTGGCCCTGGGCGCTGCTGGCTGAGTAAACACTTACCTGACAGACAGGTACCTTACCCCCGATGGCATTGGCTGGGTGAACGCCTGTACTGAGGGTAACCACTGGCATGTCCGGGAAGATGAGCGACCATTTCTGGGCTTTTCGGTTTCTCCCAGAATGGGAGACTTGCTCTGTTCGACGATCAGAAAAGGCATAGTAGTGGCTAAAGCTACTTCCAACGGCAAACTCTTGGCCGGAGAAGTTGACCTGGTTACCGGTCTCCTGCCTGGAGCTGAAACCCGAGAACTATGGCTAATGGCTCATCTTTATGAACCAATGCCGGACGACAACTCTGCCGGCCTAATCGCCGCCATCGCCAGAAGATTGAAAGAGCTGATGGCGCTTTAAACCTAGACGGTTTCCCCTGTCTCTTCGGAGAAAAGGTTAATATCTGGCTAACGGCCCTACCTTCTTGGGGCAATCTGGTGTTGGAGGAGCTGGCTGACCAACTACCTGGGAAACTTTTCCCTTCAGCAATATCTCGCATTCCAGGCAGCCTGGGTTGCCTTGATGCTTACTATCAACCAGAAGGCAACTGGCTACCTAATAAACCAGGGTTTCAAGCGAGCCCTGAAAAAAATAACCTGCCAGGCTAGAATGAAACTTAACCAAACCGATTGCCTAAGCTGGCTTGTTAGCAAAGAAAAGGAGACCTTAGCCGATTTTCAGCGACTTGGGCCAGAATTCTCCCCGAAACCTTATCTGGACAGACTTTTCCGCCAATCAGAAAACATCATCCGGAGTTTGCCTGGAAGAAAAAAGCCAGTAAGACTCTAACTGAGAGTTCTCCCTTGAGAAAGCCGCTACCATCCTCCCTTCACCAGCCACCTGGCGTTTTCCTTTGGACCAGGGCCGGTTCTGAAAGATGAAAGAAAAGTTTTGCCTGAAAGATTTATCTATGGTCCGCTGGCGAAAATACTTTCAGACATGGACGGTCAGCGAACCTTGGCTCAACTGCTCCAATTGGCTGAATGGGAAACAGAGACAACCTTTGCCGAAAAAGATATCTGTTCATTTCTCTTTGCGGTTAACTACCTCACTCAGTATGGATACTTGAAGACCAGCTACCTGAGAGGTATTTCCTCAAAAGAGATAATCAAAGCTTTGCGATCGGTCGGCCTCAGAAAAAGTGACCTCCTGCTGATTCACAGCAGCCTTTCCGCTTTCGCCATATTGAAGGCGGGGCAGACACAGTGATTGATGCTTTCCTGGAAGCAGTCTGGAATTCTGGCACAGTTCTTTTCCCTACCTTTACTTCAATGGCAAGGTGCTCCCCGGCCACCGGTATCAACCATATGAACTGTCCAGCCCCCAGCTCTGGACCGGAACCATCGCTCAAGCCGCCCTAAAAAGGAAAAGGTGTCATCCGCAGTGCTCATCCCACCCATTCAGTCGCTGGTCTTGGCCTTCTGGCGAAAGAGGGCTGGAACAACCACCAGGAAACTGCCCCCCAGCTGGTCTAACCAGCCTGTTTGCTAAACTTCTGGAGTATAACGGCAAGATAGGCTGGTTCAGGGCTGACCTATTTTCTACCACTTTTTTCATTTCTTGGAAACAGTGGCTAACCTGCCTTATCTTCAGCCGGCAATCTGCCGGGTGAAAAGACCCAACGGACAGATAGAAACCATTCTCAGCCCCATTTTGATTCCAAGAGTTTCCGGCCAAAAAGCTTCACTGACAAGCACTTATCCTGGGGACAGTTTTCCACGCAGCGAAAACACAGAATACAACCAGGCTGATTGAAAATAACATCGGTATCAGCCTGGTACATTTTTATTAAACCCATGGGACAAGCCTCAGCGCAATAACCACATTTGGTACACCGATTAGCTTTCTTGTGCAATTCCAAGCCACAGCCCCGGTTGAACCAGGAATTGACCAGACCTACCGGACAGAGATGACACCAAACTCTTCTCCCCCAATAAAAGGCAGCCAGAAACAGGCCTAAAATTATCCATGCCAACAAAGTAAAGATGGTGGTAATTCCGGTAGAGAAGTCTTTCCAGTTCGGTTTGATTAAACCAAACACCGGACACATCAACCTGGCTGGACAAATTTGACAGTAGGGGAGAAACCAATAACACTGGAACCGGGCAAACTGGGGAAAACCAATAAACGCAGAAATACCGAAAGATAACCCTAGAAGAGCGTAAGACACACCTCTTAAACTAACTCTGAACCTAGTAGGAAAGCGTCTTGCCGGGATGTTCATTTTCCGGCGCAGCCAGGTAAGAAAATCGCCCACCGTGCCGATGGGGCAAACCCAGCCACACCAGAACCGGCCTAAAAGAAAACAGAGAAAAACAAATAAAGACAGATGGGGCAGAAGATACTTCCAGGCAGTTTGCCAGGTAAGATTCTCCGAAATAAAGTGGACAACACATGCTTTAAACATTCCTCCTTTAGGGTTAAAGCGACAGATTAAACTCGGAGGATAACTTTCAATTACCGGCGTATCTCCTGATGGCCAGAGAATCTGGCCTGGCTGAAACTTGGTAGTGGCCATGGCTCCAGCCGGCGCTTTCAGTCTTGGCAGAAGATTGCTTCCTGTTTCTCCTTCGTGTTTCGCCTTAAACAGATATCCGCCATAAACCAGCACAATCAGACTGAGTAACTGAATTGTCCTTCTGGCCAGAGTTATCTTGCCTGGTTTCATCCTTTTCTTTCCATCGTTCGCCAGCGTTTAGAGCGCCAAAAAAGAAGAAAAACTATGATTCCTAGAGGGGCCAGGTGCCAATAATACCTGATGTCTGGGCTCCGTTCCACCCGGACATTAATTTCTCCAACCGGCACATTCATATTTTCAGCCAACCGAGGTAAACCAGCCAGAGAAAAGGAAACTGTTGGCAGAACCGCGGTCTGGGTCAAAAACTTAGTGTTAGCTACCTCTGGTCCGTAAACCAGCTTATAATCGGTTACCTGGTTGCTGGCTACGGCAAAAATAATTTCTGCTCGCTGGATAGAACCATCCGGCCAGTAATCCAGCACTGTTATCTTGGCCGGAAGGTAACGACCAGCCTCCTTTTCCTGAACAGCCATATTTTCTATCCTGCTAACCACCCCTGGTGGAAAAACCACCTCCCCAGCCGCGTAAAAATCTCCTTTCAATAAGACTTCTGGCACAATGATGTCTTTTTCCTCCCTGGCTGAAAGATGGCTAAGAAAGACCAGGGAAAAGCCAGCCACCAGCAAGATATTAGTTCCCATTTTTTCATATTTTACCACTCCTTTCCCTCTTATGAAACCTTTTTCCGCTAGAGAGGGTCACTCTAGCCAGAACACTTCTTGAACTAACACTTGACAAACCAAGGTATTGCTGGTATAATTGTTTCAAATGATGCTGAAAAATGGCCGGGAACGATTTCTGCGACCAAAAGAAGTAGCCGATTTCTTAGGGGTTAGCCGGACGACAGTCTACCGACTGGTTGCCTCAAAAAAATTGAAAGCCATTCGGTTACCCTCAGGCCATCACCGGATTATCCTTTCAACCATCCAGCCTTATCCCGAGAAGATTCACTCTGAAGAAGCCTTGCCAGAAGAGCAAAGAGTCTTGATTATAGATGACGAACCCAGGATAGGAGAAAGTATCCAGAAGTTCTTTCAGCGAGCCGAGCCTTCTTGGAAAATTCAGATAGCCACCAGTGCTTTTGAGGCTGGCACCCTGATTCAGTCCTTTCACCCTAAGGTTATTATCCTTGACCTGATGATGCCAAGCATTGACGGCTTTTCAATCTGTCGCAGTCTGAAGGCTGACGAAAAAACAAGAGATATTACTGTGATTGCTATCACCGGCTATCCTTCCTCGGAAAGAATTGACAAAATTCTAAAAGCAGGGGCAAGCATCTGTCTGGTAAAACCTTTTGATTACCACCAGCTGCTTTCTCTCGTCCGCCAATATCTGGATTCTTACCGGCAAGTAAGGAAATTCTGACCCGGAGAGATTTTGAAAAAAGGACTTTCTGTTCTTCTATTGAGTTCTGAGGGAAAAGAAAGACAACCAGAAGGGATTATGAAAGAATTGACCACTTGCACCATTCACCAAACATCCTGGAATTCTAACCTGAACAACCAGATTAACAAATACTCTCCTGATGTACTGATTGTTACCTGGCGGCCAGAAGAGAAAGACCTTGCTCAGTCTATCACCAGACTGATGGCTGATTACCCTTTTCTTCCTGTTCTGGTTATTTCTCAAAGTTTTACTCCTAACCAGGTGGCTAAGCTCTTCCATCAGGGGATAAGCGATATTATCCTTGCCAGTCAACCTTCCCAATTGCTACCTGTTATCTCAGAAGCGGTAAAGGTGGCTAAAGATGAGCAAAAAAAACAGGAAAATCATGACCGGCTGATAGAAAAAACTCGCTGGAATGACACTTTGCTTCACAGTTTATTTCTCCTTATTGACCGTTTTTCTTACAACCAGGACCCTCTGACAGCTGTCCACCAGCGTCAGGTCGCTACACTGGCCCGGTCAATTGCCAGAAAAATGGGTCTACCTGAAGAGCCGGTCTACTGGTCTGGCCTGGTTCATGATATTGGCAAACTGAGCCTGCCAGGAGAAATTTGCAGTAAGACAACTATTTTGACTATGGAAGAAAGGAAAATTGTTGAGACCCACTGCGCTCTTGGCTATGAAATTTTAGAAGGTATTAACTTTCCCTGGCCCTTAGCCGAAATTGTTCTCCAGCATCATGAAAGACTGGATGGTTCTGGTTATCCCCGGGGATTAAAAGGCGAATCCATCCTCTTAGAAGCCAGGGTCCTGGCGGTAGCGGATGTAGTCCAGGCTATGTCCAGCACCAGACCTCATCGGCCTAGTTTAGGACTAAAAGCCGCGCTGAGATATATAAGTCAACAAGAGAGAGAAAAGTTTGACCCTAAGGTAGTGGAAGCGTGCCTAAAGATTTTCCAAGGACACTATTAACCACTAAACAATCTGAGGTGTCTATGGTTGAGATGGGAAACATATTGCCAGAGGATATCGGGGTATTTGAGCTGGACACTGACGGCCGGTTCCTTAAGGCAAATCTTGCCGCTTTGACTGCCTTTGGTTATGGCGAGGAAGACCTGAAAACCGGCCTTTCCATTTTTCATGTTCTTGAAGAAAAAGAGCACCAGCGAGCGAGAGAAAATTTGCAGAAACTTCTCAGCGGCGGGTCGCCTGGACCAGGTGTTTATCGGGTAAGAAGGAAAAATGGTTCTCCTGCCACCGTGTTGGTGGAGGCTGCTCTTTATCCCTGGCCAGTTACTCCCCGTATCCGTGGTCTAGTAATTGATATCACTGAAAAACCACAAGGTATAAGAATCCTGGAAACAGCCAGACATTTCTACCGGGACATTGTAGAATGTTCACCGGTCGGGATTTATGTCACCAGCCTTGAAGGCAAACTCCTGTTCTTAAACGATGCCGGCTGCCTTATTCTTGGCTTTTCTTCTCCCCAAGAGGCATCCAGAACTCCTGTCCCTTCCCTTTATCGTCACCCAGAAGAAAGGGAGAAACTAATTGAGTTACTAAAGAGAGACGCAAGAGTTATTAATTTCACTCCTGAAGTAGTCAGGCCGAGTGATGGGAAGGTCATTCGGATTTCTCTTTTTGCCCATTTAGAAGGAGAGCTCATTTGCGGTACTTTCGTTGATATCACTGAAACCTATCAGTTGAAAGAAGCCCTGCAAAAAAAGGTAGAAGAGCAAGAACAACTCATTCAAGATACTATTTTTTCTCTCAGCCGAGTGATGGAAATCCGCGATTCTTATACAGCCAACCATCAGACCAGGATGACTGACCTGGCTTGTTTAATTGCCAGAGAACTGGATTTTCCTGAAGAAAGGGTGAAACCAATTTTTTTGTCTGGCTTGGTTCACGATATCGGCAAGATTGGGGTCCCCTCTCAAATTCTGACCAAGATCGGGCAATTGAATGTTGGGGAGCTCGCTTTGATCCGGACGCATCCGGTAGTCAGTTATCGCATCCTCCAGCCAGTTCACTTTACCTCGCCGGTACCAGAAATTGTCAGACAACATCACGAAAGACTTGATGGCAGCGGTTATCCTCAGGGACTCCGCGGGGACAATATCCTGATAGAAGCCAGAATTTTAAGTGTAGCGGATGTAGTGGAAGCTATGAGTTCCCACCGGCCTTACCGGCCAGCTTTAGGTTTGGAGAGAGCCCTAAAAGAAATCACTGACCATCGGGGGACCTGGTTTGACCCAAAGGCGGTAGATGCCTGCCTGGCTATCTTCAAAAAAGGGCTTTTCAAACTAGAGTAGTTTGAGATTTTTCCTTAGGCTTTAAGGAAGAAAACATTTTGGTGAGTTCTGCGGTTATTGCTGAAAAGAAGGAAAATGGTAAAATCATCTGCCATTCTTTCCAGGAAAGCGGGACAGTACCAAAGATTCTCTGGAGAAAAGGGATTTCCAGAACAACCAGAAGCATTACCAGAGAACTGCCCACACTATACTGCATCCAGCGGTTGGTCCACAAGCCCATCCGGAAAACAGACCACCTTTCTGACCTGGCAGTGTAAGCCCGCCAGAGTTCTGAAAGAATCAAGGTAGCAAAAAGGGTGGTCTGGGCTCGAGCAATCTCGCCATAAGTCTTTAAACTCCAGGAAAAAACTGTTAGCATCGCCAGGGCCATCACTGCTGCCTGGATAAGCACACCCTTGATCATTTCTCGGTTAATTACTGGTTCAGAAGGGGACCGAGGCTTTTGTTTCATAATTCCCGGCTCACCCTTTTCCATCCCCAGAGCCAACGCCGGTGCACCATCAGTGACCAGGTTGAGCCAGAGAAGATGAACTGGCTTAAGCGGTAATGGCCAGCCAAGAACCATCGCTGCAAAAATAATGAGAATTTCGCCTACGTTACAGGAAACCAGATAAAAGACAAATTTTCGGATATTGCTGTAGATAATCCTCCCTTCTTCCACTGCTGCCACAATAGTGGCATAGTTATCATCGGTAAGAATTAGGTCCGCAGTTTCTTTGGCAACATCAGTACCAGCAATACCCATCGCCACTCCGATATCCGCCATCTTCAAAGCCGGCGCATCATTGACCCCATCCCCGGTCATCGCTACTACCTCTTTTTTTTCTCTTAACGCTTCCACAATCATGGTCTTGTGCTGGGGTGAAACCCTGGCGAAAACATCTACCTTATCAACCAGTTGAGCTAAACTTCCCAGGGAAAGAGAGTCAAGCTTTCTCCCATCTAAAATGAGACCTTCAGGTCTTTTCAGTCCGATCTGCTCAGCAATGGCTTTAGCAGTCTCTTGATAATCCCCGGTTATCATCACGGTTCTAACACCGGCTTGTTTCGCTTCTTCAATCGCCTGGCTGACTTCCTGCCTGGCTGGGTCTATCATTCCCAAAAGACCGATGAAAACTAGGTCCTTCTCTACTTCTGATTCTCCCAGCTCTTTCGGTTTTCCTGCCCAGAGACGGAAACAAACTCCTAAAACCCGGAGAGCCTGGCTGGCCATTGCCTGGTTGGCAGTCAGAATATCTCTTTTTTTCTCCGGAGTTATCGGCTGCCAACCAGTTTCTCCGCAAAACCCGGAGCAGACCTTCATCAATTCCTCTGGCGCTCCTTTCACATACACCAAGTATTTGCTCTCCGCCTGAATCTCCCAAGGTAAATCAGATTTCCCTTCCTCAGTAATTAGGTGAACAGTAGACATCCTTTTCCGTTTGGAGTCAAAGGGTATTTCAGCCACCCTTGGCCAGTGCTGGTTAATTTCCTCCTGGGCCATTCTGGCTTTAAGCGCACAGACAATTATGGCTCCTTCAGTCGGGTCTCCCAGCACCCGGTAGGTTTTCTTCCCAGAGTCTTCTCCGCTTGGCTCCAGCCTGGCGTCGCTGCAAGCCACTGCTGCTGTCAGAAGAAATCTAACTAATGGCTCCTTGGTCGCTTCAAATCTCTTCTCTCCGAAAAGAAATTCTCCTTCAGACAGGTAACCTCTGCCAGTAACTGAAAACTGGCCTTTATCCACCCAGCCAGCGACCACCGTCATCTGGTTTTGGGTAAGAGTCCCGGTTTTATCAGAGCAGATGACCGTCGTACAACCCAGCGTTTCCACTGCCGGAAGTTTTCTAATCAGAGCGTTTTTCTTTACCATCCGTTGCATCCCGGTAGCCAAACAGATAGTTACCACTGCCGGCAACCCCTCTGGAACCGCCGCAATGGCTAAACTGACGGCGGTCATAAAAAGAAGCACAATTTCTTCCCGATAATCTTTTACATATTCCACCAAACCTGTCTGAAAAAGCTGGGCTACTGATGTCTCCCGGAGCAAACCAAAAATAAAGATAAAAACGCAGATGCCCAGGGTGAACTTACCCAACCATTTACCCAGTCCATCCAGTTTCCTCTGGAGTGGGGTTAATTCTTCCTGTGTTGACTGAATCATTTCCGCGATTAGACCCATCTGAGTATGATTACCGGTAGCCACCACCAGCCCAAGCCCCCGGCCATAGGTAACCAAGGTGCCCATAAAAGCAGAATTCAGCCGGTCACCCAAGGGAATTTCTCTATCCAGCACGATGTTGGCTTCTTTGGCCACTGGGACAGACTCGCCAGTTAACGCTGATTCATCAATCTTCAGATTAATACTCTCTACCAACCTGACATCTGCCGGTACGTGATTGCCAGTTTCAAGAACGACCAGGTCACCCGGCACCAGTTCCCGTCCAGGCACTAACTTTTCCTGGCTATCCCGGATTACCCGAGCAACCGGAGCCCCCATCTTCTTCAACATCTGGAGCGCTCGGTCAGCCTTCACTTCCTGAAAAACACCTATCAAGGTGTTAAGAAGAACAATGCCTATAATGGCGCCAGCATCTACCCACTCACCCAAAAAAATAGAAACCAAAGCCGCAGCAAGCAGAATCCGCACCAGAAAATTGTCAAATTGCTGTTTAACTCTTTGAAAAAAGGAAGGCCCAGGCTTTTCCTTCAGTTCATTGAAACCAACTTCCTTCAACCTTCTTGTCGCCTCTTCGCTGCTCAAGCCCTTTTCTATATGGCTTTCCAGAAGTTCAAGCGATTCTTTTA